>CAYNVI010000234.1:0-7421 GCA_964400585.1 uncultured Pirellulaceae bacterium
GCACGCCGGATGAGCCTTCGATGTTTGCCTCGGCGAACGTCACCCTGCTCGACCCGGAACTGATGCAGCGGATCAAGCGGTTCGAAGCGGGAGGGAAAACGATCGCGGCGACCTCGATCCTGGCGCCCGCGGCGGTCGATTACAACACCGGCGACGAGATCCTGCTGGCCGGCATTGATCAGGCGATGGAGGAGCTGGCCGAGCCGTTGGCGGCGAGCGAAGCGGACTTCCGTCTGCTGACCTTCTTTGGCTCCGAAGCGGCGGCCCGCCAGGCGGTGCTCGATCATCCGGAGACCCGCTTCGATCTGGTCGTGGTGGTCGGCGGTTACGGCGAGCCGACCTATCGGCCGCAGTCGATCCAAGGGAGCGAAACGCAGCTGATCTTCACGGGCGACAAGGGGATGTACGCCGGCGTTGTCGGACTCTTTCCGGACGGTTCGCTGCGTTATTCGCGGGTCGCCCTGACCGATGCCTTTGCCGATGCCCCCCCGATGCTCGATCTGCTCGCCTCTTACCAGAGCCAGCTCGAAGCCCTGGGGCTGGCAGGGCTGGGGCTGGATCCGATCCCGCATCCCACCGGCGATCGATTCGTCGGTTCCCTGGTCTGCGGCGAATGTCACACGACCGCTTACGCGATCTGGGAGGGAACGCCGCACGTCGAGGCGACCGAATCGCTGGTGCATCCTCCTAACAGCCGCAGCGAGATCCCCCGGCACTTCGATCCGGAGTGCCTCAGCTGTCACGTGACCGGCTGGAACCCCCAGAATTACTACCCCTACCAAAGCGGTTACCTGTCGCTGGAGGCGAGCGACCATCTGTTGGGCAACGGCTGTGAGAACTGCCACGGCCCCGGTTCGGCGCATGTGGCGGCCGAGCGTGACGGCGGAGCCCTTCCCGAAGACCGCTTGGTATCGCTCCGCGAGCAGATGCGGTTGCCGCTGAGTCAAGCGAAGCAGCGGTGCATGGAGTGTCACGACCTGGACAACAGCCCCGACTTCCACAAACCGGATGCGTTTGAGGACGTGTATTGGCCGGAGGTCGAGCACTACGGGCTCGATTAGAGGGAGGCCGGCGAGCTGGCGAAGCGGGCCGCCTGGCCGGCGATTCGAGTTCGGCGAGCACTTCTTCGGGGATGCGGAGATTCGTCGAGACGTTTTGCACGTCGTCGTGATCGTCGAGCGCTTCGAGCAGTTTCATGACGCTGCGGGCGGTCGGCACATCGACCTCGACCTCCAGTTGCGCGATCCGGGTCACTTCGCTGAATTCCGGTTTCAGCTCGGCGTTGTCGAAGGCATCGGCCAGCTGCTGGTGATCTTCCGGCGCGGAGGTGACTTGGATTTTCCCTTGTTCGTCCTTTTCGACATCATCCCCGCCCTGCTCGAGGGCGATTTCGGTGATCCGTTCTTCATCGCTGCCGGGCGGGAAGACGAACAGCCCCTTGCGGTCGAACAGGTAGGAAACGCAGCCCGTGGCTCCTAGGTTTCCGCCGTACTTACTGAACAGGCTCCGCATTTCGGGAGCGGTGCGGTTGCGATTGTCGGTCATGATCTCGCAGAGGATCGCAACGCCGCCGACACCGTAGCCTTCGTAGAGGATCTCTTCGACGTCGCCCCCTTCGATCTCGCCGGTGCCCTTTTTGACGGCCCGCGTGATGTTGTCCTTGGGCATGCTGACCGCTTTGGCATCATCGATCGCTTTCCGCAGGCGGATGTTGGCGTCGGGATCGCCGCCTCCCATCTTGGCGGCGATGATGATCGCCTTACTGAGCTTGCTCCACATCTTGCCCCGTTTATTGTCGACCAGCGCTTTCTTGTGCTTGATTCCAGCCCAGTGGGAATGACCTGCCATCGTTCGCTACTCACTTCCAACAGATGCGTGCTAATCGAAATGGGGGGAACCAGCGGGGGCTGGCACGGCCGCGGCGGCTGACGCCCGCTCGAGGCCGTCGCGGCGGCAGCCTGCGGCCGAGGAACCGCTCCTGCCGCTCGCCCGGCCCGGACCGCGCGGGCCTGCCCGGTGGCGGGGGGGGCAAGCTTTGCCGCTCAGCGTGGCTTACGTTTGGCCAGACGCTTCGAGGGGCTCTTGCTGGCAGCGTTCGACTTGGTCGATTTCGCTTTCTTTTTCTTCTTCGGGCTATTGGTCGCGGCGGTCTTCTTGGGGGCCTCTTTGTTCGCAGCAACCTTCTTTTCGCTCTTCTTGCCCGCCTAGTTCTTCTTGGCCGGCTTGCCGCTGCCGGGCTCCGACTTGCCCGCTTTCTTGCTCGGTTCGCTGGCGGGCTCGACCGGCTCGACCGGCTCCTTGGCGGTCGCTTCCCGCTGGCGGGCGATCGCGGTGGCCCGCCGCGCGTCGGTGGCCTCGTGCAGCCGTTGGATCCCCTGCTTGTCGACCGCTTTGATCACTGCCACGACCGCCTTGTTGTCCTGATCCTCCATCAGGGCGACGCTGGCCTGGTGGAGCAGCGAGCCAAACTCGATCCCTTTGTTCTTCGGGATCGCCCGTTCCAAGCCGGGGACTTTGCCCGCATCCCGTTCGCTTTCGTTGACGATCTCACAGGCGTACATCAACCGCATCGCACCGGTGTCGACGGGGATCGCGTGCCCCCCCAAACCTTGTTGGATGAGGTAAGCGAGCACGAAGGGCGTCATCCCGGGCAGCCCCTGGAACTGCTGCACCGCCGCCCCCAGGTTCTGCTTTTTGAGCTCGTCGATTTCGAAGGAGTAAAACGTTTCGAAGGCGCCCTGCAAGCACCGCTTCAGTCGCGTGGCCGCGGCGATGGGGCTGGGCAATTGCGAGAGGACTTCGGCGATTTCCGTGATCGTGGTGACCCGGAGTTCATTCCAGTCACAGAACCCTTGCTCAAGTTTGGCGAGCGCTTCGTCGGCCAGGTCGGCCGGGGCGTCTTCAAGCAAGCAGGCGTACAGCAAGTGCTCCATCAAGGGGCGCTCGGTCGCGGGAAGCGGCTTGAACTGCTTTTTCAATGCGGTGTGGAGCTTGGCGATCCGCGAAGCTCGGTTACTGGCGGTCATCGTCGCATGCAGTGAGGGGTGCGGAGGAAGAAGGGGCAAGGGTCGGAGACGGACGCCGATCAGCCGGACGCAGGCTCGTCGGTGCCGGGCTGGGAGGGGGGCTCGTCGGTTTCGGGGGCCTGCCCGGACATCGGCTGGGAATCACGGCGAAGGAGCGGATCGGCGTGCTCGGTTCTCTCGGTTTCGTTCGCCGCGGCTTCGGTTTGCCCCGCGTCGCCGGGAGCCGCGGCCTCTTCGGCCTCCCGTTCGCGACGGATTTTTGCGAGGATTTCCCCCACTTCCATGGCGTTGTGCATCCCCTTATCGATCTCGAACTGGAGCCGGGGGATGTAGCGGCTATCGATCCGTTCGGCGATCTTCGATTGCAGGTAACCGGCAGCATTGCGGAGGCCATGCAGCGACAGCTTTTCCTGCGCTTCATCGCCGCGGACGCTGACCGCCACTTTGGCTTCCCGCATGTCGGGGGTGACTTTCACCCCGGTCACGGTGACATCGCGGACGCGCGGATCGGCCAACTCGGTCAGGATCGCCGACGCGACCACTTCCCGGATCGCTTCGGCGGCTTTGAGTAATCGACGACTGGTCACGGAGCTCACGTGGGGTGGCGAAGGGGGCGGGAGCGAACAGGGGCAGGGGGGCCGAGCCAAGCTCAGCGGCCTTCACGATCCCGGCCGTTCGCGATCAGCGTTTTCCCGATCGGGCTTTTCCCAATCAGCGTTTTCCCGATCAGACGATTGCCGCGATGGCGAGGGCTGGGGGATCACGAGGCCTTGCTGATCACGGAGCCTTCCTGATCAAGGGGTGGCGAGCCTCTTCCGGCCGGGAAGCGATCGCCTCCGGGGCCCGGCAGAAGGAGGCTATTCGAGTTTCCGAGCGACCTCTTCGATCTTGTACGCTTCCAACACGTCGTCCTGTTTGACGTCGTTGAATCCCGCCAGCCGGATCCCGCACTCCATCCCCCGCGGGACCTCCTTCACATCCTCTTTGATCCGGCGGAGCGTATCGAGCGGATAATCGCCGATCGTCCGTCCTTCGCGATTGACGCGGATCCGGCAGCCGCGTTGGATCACGCCTTGGGCGACGTAGCACCCGGCGATCGTCCCCACGCGGCTGATCTGGAAGACCTGCTTGACGAGGGCTCGACCGAGTTCGACCACCCGTTCTTCCGGGCGGAGGCGGCCTTCGATCATCGCGCGGATGTCGTCGGTCAACTTGTAGATCACGTCGTAGCGGCGGATCTCGATGTTCCGTTCGTCCGCCAAGCTGCGGGCCGTTTCATCGGGGATGACGTTGAAGGCGACGATCACCGCATCGGAGGCCGAGGCGAGGGTCACATCGGCCAGGGTGACCCCGCCGACGGCGCGTTGCAGCACCCGGACTTCGACCTCGGGGTTATCGAGCTTGCTGAGTTCCTTGTCGATCGCTTCGAGCGACCCTCGGACATCGGCTCGCACGATCAAGTTCAGCTTGCCCTTTTCGTGCTGTTCGCCGAGCCGCCCGGCTTGCAGCAGTTCTTGGAAGTGTTCGAACGAGACCTTGGTCGAGCTTCCGGCCAAGGTTTCGGTCCGTGCGCCGTGCTCACGCGATTCGGCGATCTCGCGGGCCTGGGAGATATCGTCCAGGACGTGGAACCGATCGCCCGCCCCCGGGGCCGCATCGAGGCCGGTGATATTCACCGGCATGCTCGGCGGGGCCTCGGTGATCGCTCGATTGTTGAGGGTTTCGGTCATCGCGCGGACGCGGCCGTGCGCCCCGCCGCAGACGATAACATCACCGACGTGGAGCGTTCCGTTTTGCACGACCAGTTTGGCGACAACCCCGCGATCCCCTTGCTGTTCGGCTTCCAGGCAGACGCCCATCGCCTTGCGGTCCGGGTTCGCGCGGTATTCGTGCAGCTCCGCAACCGTCAGCAAGGTCTCCAGCAGCTCGTCCATCCCTTCGCCGGTGATCGCGCTGGTCCGGACGATTTCCACATCGCCGCCCCATTCGCTGGGCGTCAGGTGGTGTTCGGTCAGTTGCGTCATCACCCGATTGGCGTCGACGCCTTCGAGGTCGATCTTGTTGAGGGCGACCACGATCGGGACTTCCGCCGCCTTGGCATGGCTGATCGCTTCGGCCGTCTGGGGCATGATCCCGTCGTCGGCCGCGACCACCAGGACCGCGATATCGGTGACATTCGCCCCGCGAGCACGCATCTCGGTAAAGGCTTCGTGGCCCGGCGTATCGACGAAGGTGACCGAGCGGCCCTCTTTGTCCACTTCGTAGGCACGGATGTGCTGGGTGATCCCACCCGCTTCGCCGCTGACCACATCGATCCCGATCATCCGGTCCAGGAGGCTCGTTTTCCCGTGATCGACGTGCCCGAGGAAGGTCACGATCGGGGCCCGCGGCCGCAGGCTTTCTTCCGAATCTTCGGTCTCTTCGAGCTGCGTGATCAGCTCGTCTTCGAGCGTCTCGTATTCCCGCAGCTCGATATCCAGGCCGAGTTCTTCGGCGATCGTCTCCGCCGTTTCATGATCGATCTGGGCGTTGATGTTGACCATCACGCCCATGCCCATCAGCAGCTTCAGGACCTGCGCCACCGGGATCCCGGCCGCTTCGCAGAATTCGCGGATGCTGCAGGGGAGTTCGACCGCGACGGCTTCTTTGCGGGGAGCCGCCGTGTTGACGCCTTTGCGGCGTGACATGCGTCGGCCGCCCCGATAACCGCCGCCACCGGAATCGAAATCGCGGAAATTGCGTCGGCCTCCGCCCCCGCGACGGGAGCGATTGCGGTCGGCGCGGGCGCTGGCCATACCGGCCAACCCCTTTTTCCGTTTCTTTTCGTTCTCTTCCTCTTCGAAGGTCCCCCGCTTCCCTTTGGCTTTGTCACCGGTGAAGCCTTTGAGACCGGCCGCTTCGGGTTTCTTCTCTTTCTCGTCTTGAACGACCTTCTCGAGCGGCGCCTTCATGCCTTGTTTGTGACCGGCGATCACATCCTTGGTGAACCGGACTTCGGGCTGCTGCGCTTTGCTTTCGGGTGTCGCCGCTTTGGGAGCCTGCGGCTGTTTGGTTTCGGGCATCGCGGCCAGATTGATCCGCGGTTCGCGCCGTTTCGGCGGCCGGGACGGCTTATCGCTGGACGGTTCGCTGTCTTTCCCTTTTTCGGGGCCTTTCCGGCCGCTGCCGATGACTCGCATCTTGCCGCCGCCGGCGCCGGCGAGCGGTCCGCGTCCCAGCCCTTCGCGGCGGGAAGGAGCGCCGGTCGGACGTCCGGCGGGACGGGCTGGTTCGGCCGGTTTGCCCGCCTCGGACGCCGCTTCGGCTGCGGCCGCCGGCGGCGCCGCTTCGGCCGGCGGCTCCGGCGGAGTTTCTGCGGCGGGTGGCGGTGTTTCGGCGGTCGGTTCGGGGGCAGGTTCGGCTGCCGCCGGCGGCGTCGTCTCGGGCGGGGCTGGCGGCGGGGTTTCCGCAGGCGCGTTGGCCGCTGGAGGAGCCGCTTCGGACTTGCTCGGCGAACGGCGTCCGATGACGCGATTGGCCGAGCGTTGCGAACCGCTGGCGCCGATCAGGTCCGAGCCCCGCACGGCTTCCGCAGGACGCTCGGGAGCGGCGGGAGCGACAGGCGCCGAGATGGCAGCCGGTTTGGGTTTTTCACCACCCTGGACGAACTGGGTGATCTTCTGGACCTCGTCGTCGTCCAGACTAGCAAGGGCGGAACCTTTTCCAGAGATGCCGGCTTTCTTGCATAGCGCAACCAGCTCCTTACTGTCGAGTTTCAGTTCTTTCGCGAGCGCGTAAATGCGTACGGGCACGGGGCAGGGGTCCTGTGGATCGTTTTCTGCGAATCGGACTCAGCTCACAAACGCGTGTGGCGGCGGAGACCGAAGATATAGGTTGGCTTAACTCACGTTTCATGCTCCATTCGGTCCGCAAAGAAAGGGCTGCGGAACGATGACTTGACCGTCAGGCCTTCTCCGAAGGCGCCGGCCTGGGGGCAGCGCCTCAACGACCTTGGCCGGACGTCTCTGCCGCCTCACTGGAATCATCCGAGGGGCCGTTGGCGGCATCCGCTGGGGGCGCGGGCGTTTCGGTCGACTCCGGGGCCGCCGACTCCGGGGCCGCCGACTCCTCCGCAGCGTTGTCCGCGGGCGCGGGAGCGTCTGCGGTGGTCGCATCGGGGGAGGCAGCTTCCTGGTCGTTCGTCGCCTGGTCCTCAACGGTTGGGGCGGTTTCCGTTCCGCTCGCTTCCCCTTCTGGGGCAGCCGGAGTCGCAGCAGGTTCCGCGGATTCCGCGGGACTCGCAGCCGCGGGCGGTTCCGCGGGACTCGTTGGTGGGGAGGGAGCCGCCGGAGCGATTCCGGCCGCCTCCGCGTCGCGCTGCAACTTTTCGCGATCCCGCTTGAGGCGGCGGTCTTC
>CAYNVI010000235.1:0-7399 GCA_964400585.1 uncultured Pirellulaceae bacterium
AAGGAGGCGCACAAGGTCGCGCACTTCTGTTCGATGTGCGGGCCCAAGTTCTGTTCGATGCGCATCTCCCACGACATCCGCGCCGAAGCGAAGCGCGAGGGGCTGGAGGCGATGGCCGAGAAGTATCGCGACGGCGGCGACCTGTATGTGCCCGTCGCGGAGACGCAGGAGGGCTGACGTCCCGCGGAACGCCCCGCTCCGCCGCGGGCGGAGGGGGGCGGATCAGTCGCCGGTGCCGGGGTCCGAGGCGTGGGAGCGGCTGGTCCGCCCCTCCACAACCCGCGCCCGTTCGAGATCGGCAAGGGTGCGGTCGAGGTCCGCCCGATCGGTCGTTCCGGAAAATTTCTCCTGCGTCCCCATGAGATCCGCGAAGTGCACGAAGCGCTCCCGCGCCACGGCGAGCAGACGGTCGAGTTCGCCGAGAGGGTCCGCGTGATCGTCCACCCTGAGGTCGAGCGCCGGATAATCCTGGCGCCGGTGCATCCGCAACGCCGCCGCCTGCCGGCCGCGCTTGTCGCCGCCCGCCGCCTCGCCGGCCCGCAGCGCCGCGAGCATCCGGTCCGGCATCGGCAGGTCCCCGCCCGCGCGATACGCGTCGAGCGTCGCCTCGACGACATCGGGACCGGTCAGCATGTTGCCGGCCACGGACACCCAAGGGGCGCTGACGTGACCGGCCCAGGCCACGCAGTCCCGCCCGGTGTGCGCGGTGATCGCGCCGTGCCGGTCGATCAGGTGGCATTGACGCTGTGCCGCGCCGGCGGCTTGTTGGCCACCGACCCGCAATCCGGGCTGCACCGATTGACCGCCCTGGGCGGCGAGCATTTGGTCGATTCATCGCCCTGGTTTTTGGGGCCGTACTACGCGCCGATCGTGGATTCGGCGATCGCCAAGGGGTGTTTGCAGGTGCTGCAACACGACCGCCCGGCAAACTGGCAAGCACGCGACGACGGCAGTGACTGGCACGAGTCGATGATGGACGAAGACTTCGCCCGCGACTTCACCGCACTGATGAACAGCCGCGGCCTCGCCATGGGGCAGGCGTTGGCCGACGCGGCGGCGCCGGTGTTGAGCCAAACGCGACGCGTTCTGGACGTCGGCGGCGGATCGGGCGTCTACTCGGCCGCCATGGCGGCCAAGCACGAACACTTGACCGCCACGGTCTTGGAACAGCCTCCGGTCGACAAACTTGCTGAAAAGGAAATCGAACGGCTCGGCTTGGGCGGTCGCGTCGACGTCGTCAGCGGTGACATGTTCACCGATCCCTGGCCCGACAATGCCGATTGCGTGCTGTTGTCCAACGTCCTGCACGACTGGGATTTCCCGGAGATCGGCACCCTGCTTCAACGCACCGCCGCCGCGCTGCCGGTCGGCGGCCACGTGATCATCCACGAAACCTTTCTGTTTGACGACAAATCCGGTCCCCTGCCGGTGGCGGAATACTCGGTACTGTTGGTCAACATCACCCGCGGCAAGTGTTACACGGTTTCCGAGTACGCGGCGATCTTGTCGGAGTGCGGTTTCCACGTCGGCGGTTACCAAGAAACGATCGCAGATCGCGGATTCATCTGGGCCGAAAAGCAGTAGCGGCGGACCGGCCGCAACATCCGATTCGCCAACGTCAGGGCGGCGGTTTCAGTCGGCCAGTTTCACCTGCTCGGGCCGTGGCTGGGTGGCCAGTGACACGGCGATCAGTGTGGCGAAGGCCAACGGGATCGTCACGATCCCGGGCTGGCTGAACGGGGCGTAGGCGGATTCCGGATCCCAGCCGAAGACGCTCTTGTAGGTATCGCTGGACAGCAGGATCCAGCCCAGCGAACTGATCATGCCGACCAGCACGCTGGCGACGATGCCTTCCTTGGTCGTCTTCTTCCAAAACAGCAGCATCACCAGGGCGGGCAGGTTGGCGCTGGCCGCCACGCTGAACGCCCAGCCGACCAGGTAGCCGACGTTCATTTCCTTGAACAGGATCCCCAGCACGATCGCGATCCCGCCGACGACGACGGCCGCGAACTTGGCGATCCGTACTTTCTTGTCCTCGGACAATTGCATGCCGAACACACCGACCAGCAGATCGTGCGCGACCGCGCCGCTGCTGGCCAAAATCAATCCGCTGACTGTTCCCAGCACGGTGGTGAAGGCGATCGCCGAGATGATCGCGAACAGCCACGTGCTCATGCTTCGTGCCAACAGCGGCGCGGCCATGTTGCTGTCGGTCAAATCCATTGAACCGCTGGTCATCGCGCCGAGTCCCAGGTACAGCGTCAGCACGTAAAAGAACCCGATGCTGGCGATCCCGACGATGGTGCTTTTCCGCGCCGCGGCGCCGTCTTTGACGGTGTAGTAGCGGATCAGGATGTGCGGCAGCGAGGCGGTCCCGCAGAACAACGCCAGCATCAGCGACAGGAAATTCAACTTGCCGCCGATCGCTTCATCACGGATGCCGGCGAACTTGGGGTGTTCGCCGGGGCGCAGCACTTCATCGCCGGGGGTTGGCTTGGGGACGTGAGCCGTCGTCAGCGTTCCATCCTGGTGGATGATCGTTCGGCTCCGCCACAGCACGATCTCGCTGTCGCCCAGCGTGGTGAAGAAGCTGACCGGGCCGAGCGGCCCGGTTTCCGCTTTGCCGCCGGGCAGTTCGGCAATGGTGCCGACCGGTTTCAGTTCCCGCTGGCCATCGCCGCGGCCCAGCGGCGCGCCGTCGATCAACACGCCTGTCTCCGTCCTCGTCACCGCCTGGGCTTCGCGAAGGATCACTTGGCCGTCGCCGGCCGGCTGCACGTGAAAGACGCTGAACCCGGCCGCGTCGTCGTTTCGCAAACGCACCAGGTCCTCGTGTTCCTGCCAACCATCGGTCGCGGGCAACACCTCCCGTCCGGCGATCGTCGGCTGAAGCACTTCGCTGGGCGACATCGGCCCGATCGTTTCGAACGCGTCCGGACGGGCAACGAAACCGCGGCCCAGCAATAACACCACCAGCACGGCGCTGAAGATCACCAACAGCGACCCCTTCAGGAACTGCACCCACGTCGTCGACACCATCCCGGCGGTCACCACGATCGTGACCACCACCACGCCGACCAGCACCACGCCGACCCAATGCTGAAACCCAAGCAGTGGCTGAATCAGCGCGCCGGCGCCGACCATTTGGGGAATCAGATAAAACACGCTGACGACCAAGGTGCTGACTCCGGCGGCGGCTTTGATTCCCCGCGACTGAAAGCGGGCGTCGAGCGCGTCGGCGAAGGTGAATCTGCCCAGCCGCTTCATCGGTTCGGCGATCACGAACAGGGCGACCACCCAGCTAGCCAGGTAGCCGATCGAATAAAGAAAGCCGTCGTAGCCGTAGAAGGCGATCATGCCGCAGATCCCGAGGAACGATGCGGCCGACAGGTAATCGCCGGCGAAGGCGACGCCGTTGACGAACCAGGGGATCTGCCCGTGGGCGGCGAAGTAGCCTTGGGAGCCTTTGGTACGGCGTCCCAAATAAAAGCTTAGACCTAGCGTGATGGCTACGAAGATGCCGAAGATCAAGACGGCGACATAGGAGGGTTCGTAGATCACGATTTGCCCCCCTGCTTGTCGTCCGTGTCTTCAGCGACACAGACAAACCCGTAGACCATCGCCATCACGAAGGCGGCCACGATCAGCCCAAAGCCGGAGAGGATGGCGGCGTTCAGTCCCGCGATCGGAGTGCGTTCCATCAAGCTGGGGGCGAAGGCATTGACAAGCACGAAGCTGAGATAGAGCACCAGGTAGATGCCGAAAAAAAGGAGTCCCCGCCGTGCATTCTGTTGCCGCATTCGTTGGTCCGCCTGGGGAAGAGATCGAGAAGAGGCCCAATCGTAGAGCGAAAGCACGCGGAACTCAACGGAGCCCGTATTTTTCCCCGAGAGGCGACCGCCCTGCCGAGCCGCTAGCGGCTGACGCGGCGCACCGGACCGAGTCGAAACCCTGGATTCTGTTGCAAGGCTAGCTGGCTCGCCTGCGCGCTCGTCCGCGCGGGGATAACGACCCACCGCGGCGGGGCATAAACCCCGGGACCTGGATAGAGGGTGACTTCCCAGGCGGTGACCAGACCGGCTCGGATCGCTTGCATGTTCAGCGACATCGTCGCCACCTGGCGGTCATATCGCTGATTCCGCAGGTGGGCTGCGGACATCGCTTGCAAACGCAACGCCCGTTCTGATTGTTCCTCGTAATCCGCTTCCTCTTGGTGAGCGGCGAGCCATTCTTCCCAGCCCCTGCGCAACAGATCGCGGTCTTCTTTGGAAAAGAAAAAGAAGGGGACGGCGTATTCGTCGCCGTTTTCCAGCTCCAGCAAGACGCCATCCAACGTATAGGTCTTTGGCTCACCTTTCAGCTCCATGACCCATTGCTCGAAACCGGTGATGTCGAGGTTCTCGATCGCTTCGTAGTGTTGCACGATCTTGGGCAGCATCTGTTGGTAGATGTTCGGCAGGTTGTCGAATTGGAGGTGATTGACGTAGATCTTGCCGCGACGTCGTTGGATCGTTACTTCGCGGCGCGCATAGTCGACCACCCGTCCCGGGACCTTCAGCCCGCGGCGCATCGTCCAGACCTGGGGCTGAGCCAGCTTCTCCGTATGGGTTTCCAACGCCTGCTTGGATTGAAGGAATTCCCGATCCTCCTGCGACAAGCGTTCCAACGGAAAAGCGCCGAGTTCACCATCTTGCCGCTGGAGAATCACGGAATGCTCTCCGAAACCGATCAAGTCGGCTTCGAGGTGATAGAGTCCCGTCTTATCGGTCCAGGTCCGCGCCGCGGCGTCCTGGGCATACAGCCCGGTGGCCAGCAACACGAGCCCGGCGGTCAGGGGGCGAAACGCAAACAGATGAATCGGCATTATTTCCTCGAAACGCAAGAGTCTTCGTGCGCCAAATCGGGGCGGGGAAAGAGGCCCCGCTGGCGGCAAGCGGAATCACGGGGTGCCTCTCCAGGAACGCGCAACTCTCGCCTGCCGCCGGGTTGCCTGGCCGCCGCTTGCCGGATTTCGCTGCCAGAGGCCGCCGACAAGGGCGATGACGCGGCTCGAGTTTCGCTTCCTGGAAAACGCGCACGTCTGATTATAGACAACGAGATTGCCAATACGACTGTTGTTTTGTCGCGGCGGATTTGAGGGGGAGACGCGCTGTCGTCAGCGGCCGACGAGGACGGCTTCCGGCGTGGCGAATCGGGCTGCCAAAATCGTGTATCCTGAGCGATCCCCAGGAACGCCTTCCCGGGCGGAACCATTCCGCCCGCGCGTTACCGAGACGGCTCGTGCCTTACCGAGACGGTGGGCCCGCCCCCTCGGATCGAACGGACCGCGTGTTACGACGCTTTGCCATGCCTCAGAAAACCGAGTCGGTCAACACGTATCATCTGATGCTCGCTGCGGCGGGCTTCGTGATCGTCGTCGCCGGTTTGCGGGCCGCCGCCAGTATCATTGTGCCGTTTCTATTGGCCCTCTTCCTCGCCATCCTCTGCGGTCCTCCCCTCACTTGGTTGAATCGTCGTGGGGTGCCGCGGAGTCTCGCCATGGTTATCGTACTGGCCGGTGTGCTGACGCTCGGTCTGGGATTCGCCACGATCGTCGGCGGGATGGCCAATCGTTTGGCCAGCGAATGGCCGACCACCTTCGAGCCTCGAGCGGTCGCTTTGGCCGAGCAGTGGAATCAGAGCCTCGAGCGTCAGAGGATCGAGCGTCCCTGGTTAAGCCGGTTTCAGGTCGCCGATCTACAAGGATGGTGGGCAAAGCTCTTGCGATCCGAACGCTTGATGGGATACGTGACCAGCGCGATGCGGACCGTGACCGGAACCTTGAGCAACGTCTTTTTTGTACTGATCACTACTGTCTTCATGCTCACGGAGATCGCGCTTTTGCCCGACAAGTTGCGCGCGATCTCCCCCGATGCAAAACGTTGGCTCACCAATCTCGACCGGATCGCCGAAGACATCAATCGCTACATGGGGATCAAGACGTGGACCAGCTTGCTGACCGGGACGATCGTCACCTTGGGCCTGTGGCTGGTGGGGGTCGAGTTTGCGTTGCTGTGGGGTTTGGCGGCATTCCTGCTGAATTTCGTTCCCAATATCGGATCGATCCTCGCCGCCGTCCCGGCCGTGATTTGGACGTTGCTGCAGTTAGGCTACGGTCCCGCCTTCACGGTCATCTTGCTCTATTTGATGGTCAACACGCTGATCGGAAACTTCCTCGAACCGCGGTGGATGGGACGCGGGTTAGGCCTCTCGACACTCTTCGTGTTCCTGTCTCTGGTCTTTTGGGGCTGGGTCTTGGGCGCGGTCGGGATGGTCATCTCGGTGCCGCTGACGATGACGATCAAGATTGCCCTGGAAAGCCATCCTGACACCCGGTGGTTGGCGGTGATGATGGGCGGGGTGCCGAGCGAAGAACCTCCGCGCACCGACGTCGCTTGAATGGACGCAACCCCCTGCGCCCCCGCTTTCGCCATGTGCTTGCCGCCCAGGAAAGGACAGCGACGGCTTTGATCCGCTTGAGGTGGCCCGCCGGACGGAAAGCCGGAGCCGGGTGCGGGAGGGCGCCCGCCTGGCCGTTCACACAAGCACGGCTAGCGACGTCGCTCGCGTTCTTCCTCATCCTCTGCCGCCGGGTCGGGGCGCTCGGCAAATTCATCGAGCGGTTTAACCATCAGCGACCAGCCATGCAGGATGCCCGCACGATCGCTACGGCTGGCGCGGATCATCAACTGCCAGACTCCTTTGATGTTCTTCCCATAGAAAGTGCTGAGGCTGTTGTCTCGTTTGCGGATCGCCTCGGGGCGGAACCGTCCGCGGAACGGAGGCCGAGACCGGGTGATGTCGTCGTCGGCTTCGTCGTCGAAGATGGTCTGGTCAAAGTGGTCGTCGTAATTGCCGACGCCGGTAAAGAGCTCGATCCGCTCGCCGTCAGGACTGATCAAGTAACCGTCCAGCTGATCGACGTGCGTGTGCGTGATGGAGATTTGCACGTCGAGGTCGCTGACGTAAAAATCTTCGGTGACTTCGATTTCCGAGACGACGGTCGTCCGCGGCAAAAGGTATTCGGCACGTGAGGAAGCGAATTCGCCCCCCACGATCGCCTTGGACTTCAACAGTTCGTCGGAGGTGATCAGCCCATCCTGGTTGGCGTCGTAAGAAGCGAACTCGGCCGCCTTCGCCTCGTCCCACTGGTCGGTGAATTCTGACATTTCGATCTGACGATCTCCGTTGCTGTCCCGTTCGAAGAACCAAACGGGAAGGACTTCGGCCAGGTCATTGGCCATCCCATCCATCTCCTGGTACAGGAACTCCGCCAGTTCATCGCGATCGACCAGTCCGTTGCGGTCGAAATCGGCGTTGCCGGGTTCGATCCCCGCCCCGAACAGCTCCTGCGGTTCCA
>CAYNVI010000236.1:0-7383 GCA_964400585.1 uncultured Pirellulaceae bacterium
AAAAGATCTCATCCTTGCTATCGATCGCACGTGGTAAGGCACTGACCCCAAAAGATGCAGTTGCCCTACCCCCCCCCACCCTTTTTTTCAGGCGGGGGAGCACTCTTCCAGAATCGGCATGATGCTTGCACCACCTAGAGATTTAGATCGTTTGATCACGCCCGTTTCCCGTCTCGTGTGCATCCGTCCGGCGGTCGATCAGCTCCCTGCGGGGGTGGCGGTCCTTGCTTGCGATGCGGCCGCCGCAGCCGGTGGTCAAGGTGGGAAACGATGTGGCACTGACATCACGTTTTCCTGTGTCCCCATGCAGGGGCTTACCTCGAGGTGTTTACTGTGTCGATGCAACCCTATCCGCTGTCGAAGCTGTGGAATCGCGGGCTGCGCGGGCTTCTCCCCCTGCTCGCCCTTTCGCTTCCGGCGGCGGCCCAGTCCGAGCAGGAAGGTGGTGAAGCGAAGCCTGCCGCCTCGTCCGAAACCTCGCCGGAAAAAGCAGATCAAGACGGATCGGATCAAGACGGATCGGATGCGGCCGCCAAGCCAGCTGCTTCGCCGGCCGAATCGGCGCCATCGCTGCTTTCGACGGAGGCGGCGGCCAAATTGGAGGCGGCGATGCAGGAGAAAACCGAACCTACCTCCGACGTGGATGTCCCGCTCAGCGTGCCGGCTTACGAGGACGATGTGGGCACCGCCACCAGTGCGAATCTCGAAGCGGCGGGCGACTTGGCCCGAGACGCGGGGGCTGCGGCGTTACTTCGCAGCCGCGCCGCGATCCACCTGCAGGAGGCGGCCGAAGAGTACCTGGAAAACGAGGTGAATTACGTGAAGGCTTACTATGCCAAACGGCGGGCTTGGAAAAAGGCGCATCAAGAGGCGCGGCAGGATCGGGTGAGTGCCAGCGAAGCCGAAGCGATCGCCGCGACACGCAGCCCCGAACGGCTCAGTGCGGAGGTGCTGCGTCCTGAGACGGGTCAAATGCTATGGCCTCCGGTACTCGATAGCGAGCCTCTGAAGTCGCACCGTGAAGCGATCCAGCGGCAGTTCAAACGGCGCAGCTCGCCGGGTTACGACTGGAATCGGCAGAATGTCGAATGGGTGCAGGCGAATGTCGAAGCGATGCAAAAAGCGCTGGAAACGGTTAAAGCCGACCTGTCGCTGCAGACCTACGTCGATCTGACGCGGTTCCTGGAGCAGGTCGCCTGGGAAGCCGAATTTGACAATCAGGGCAGGCGCGTGAAGATCGCCTCCTGAATCGCGGTCGCGGGCAGGGTCGGCCGTCGGTCCGGTCCATCCCAACAGCGGTTTGTTTCGCCTCCTCCATCAGCCTCGGCGGAGACGCGTCATCAGGAAACTCGTTGTTCGAACCGCGCGATGTGTTCGGCGTGGCCGGTTTCGGGGTTTGCTTCGACGATCGCGCCACAGATCCGAACGTCCTCGGTCGCCACGTGGTAATGGACCGGTTCAAACGAGGTGGTCGTCTTCAGCACGCGGGCGATGTCGCGTCCGATCACGCTGTGGTACGGCCCGGTCATCCCCACATCGCACTGAAAAGCGGTGCCTCCCGGAAGCAGGTCCGCGTCGGCGGTGGGAACATGCGTATGGGTTCCCAGGACCGCCGTGACGCGACCGTCGAGATAGCGGCCCAGCAGTTGTTTATCGCTGGTCGCTTCGGCGTGCACATCGACCAGCTTCAGCATCACGCCGGCGGGGAGTTCGTCGAGGACGCGATCGGCTTCCAGGAAAGGGCAGTCGACCGGCCGCATGAAGACGCGTCCCAGCAGGCTAAAGAGGGCGACGGGGTGGCGATCGGCCGCCGTCACGACGGTCCAGCGGGCCCCGGGGGCTTGGGCGGGGTAGTTCGCGGGTTTGACGATCCGTGGATCGCTTTCCAGGATCGGCACGATCTCCCGTTTGCGATAGATGTGGTCTCCCATCGTCAGCGCATCGGCTCCGGCCTGCATCAGTTGCTGGAACTGGCGTTTGGTCAATCCCGACCCGTCGGCCGCGTTCTCGGCGTTGACGATCGCCAAGTCAATCCGCTCGGCACGGCGAAGGTCGGCCAGATGATCGGTGAGGGCGGACATCCCCGGTTTCCCGACGACATCCCCAAGGAACAAGATGCGTGTCATCGCAAGGCGCGGCTGAGAGGGAAGGAAACGGAACGCCTTTCGGAGGGGCACCCCCTTCGCATCCCGATGGCGCTGTGGAGCTAGTGAGCGACTTCGGTAAACCGGCTTTCGCGGACTACCGTCACTTTGATTTCACCGGGGTAGGTCAGCTGTTGTTCAAAGGCGCTGGCGATCTTGCGACAGATCAAGGCGGCTTTGGCATCGTCGGTCTGCTGGGCCCCCACGATGACCCTTAGTTCGCGGCCGGCCTGGATCGCAAAGGCTTGCTTGACCCCTTCAAAGCTGCTGGCGATCGATTCGAGCTCTTCCATCCGTTTGATGTAGCGTTCGAGCGATTCCCGCCGCGCCCCGGGACGGCTGGCGCTGCAGGCATCGCCCGTGGCGACCAGCATCGTGTAGGGGTACTCGGTGACGATTTCGTCATGGTGACCGAAGGCGGCGTGGACCACCTCGGCCGGCTGCTTGTGCCGTTTGAGCAGTTCGGCACCGATCTTGGGGTGTCCCCCTTCGAGTTCATGGTCGGCGGCTTTCCCGATGTCGTGCAACAAGCCGCAGTGACGTGCGAGTTCGCCGTCGAGGCCGACCATCTCGGCGAGCAAGCCCGACAGGAAAGCGACTTCGACACTGTGCCGGAGGACGTTCTGGCTGTAGCTGGTGCGGAAATGGAGGCGGCCGAGCATCCGGACGATCGGATCGGGGAGTCCGGGGATGTTGACCTCCTCGATCGCTTCCCGCCCCTTCTGCATGATCAAGCCTTCGATCTCTTGTTCGGTTGCCGCGACGACCTCTTCGATCCGGGAGGGATGGATGCGGCCGTCGCTGATCAGCTTGTTCAAGGCCAACCGTCCGATTTCGCGGCGGACCGGATCGAAGCCACTGACGATCACCACGCCGGGGGTGTCGTCGATGATCACGTCGACGCCGGTCGCTTTTTCGAAGCTGCGGATATTCCGCCCTTCCCGCCCGATGATCCGTCCTTTCATGTCGTCTGAGGGGATGTCGACGGTGCTGGTCGTCGATTCGGCGGTGTGGCCAGCGGCGTAGCGTTGGATTGCGGTCAGCAAAATGTCGCGGGCTTGGCGGTCGGCCTGCTCCTGGACACGACGCTGATGCCGGAGGACGGTGGTCCCGATCTCCTGTTCCAGTTCGCCTTCCAGGTTCGCCATCAGCCGCTCGCTGGCTTCTTCCCGCGTCAGCTGGGCAACCTCCTGGAGGGCGCGCGTCTGTTCGGATTTGAGCGCTTCGAGTTCCGCTTTTTCTTGATTGGCTGCTTCGAGCTGGTTGGTGAGCCGCAGCTGCGTGTTCTCATTGCCGCGGGCCTGCTTGCCAAGGGTTTCCTCCCACTGCTGCAGTTTGGCTTCCTGCTGTTTCACTTCTTGGGCCTGCGTGCGGAGCTGCTCACGTTGGCTGGCGATTTCGCGGTCGGCGTCGGCCTTGATCGCCAGGGCTGCCTCTTTGGCTTCCAAGGCCGCCCGATCCTTGCGGTTCTGCGCGTCGGATTCGGCCGCCGCCAGGATCCGCTCGGCTTCGGTGCGCGCATCGCGACGCCCAGAAGCCTCCAGCCATTTGACCAATCCCAGCGTGCCCAGGCTGCTGAGCACAAAAGCGGCGAAGACGACGCTCAACCACAGGGGGTCTGTCATGGTGCGATTCCTTATAGGGTGTCCAAAGAATCGCCAGTTCGCCGAAGGCTCAGACGAGCTGAGCCTTCCATCCAGGGGGTGCATCGCTAAAGGAGCAACCGAGCCATTTCGTCACCGATCGATACCGGACTTGGGGACCGCACGGACGCCGCCGTTGGCCGGCGGGGTCCGCTGGGGCGGAGCCAGGTTGCCCGCCGTGGGATCGGCTGGTCGGAAGGCTCCGGAACATCGCGCGGCGGGGCGTTGCGACCGCGCGGCGGCTTGCCCGCGGGGCGTCGCCCGCCGGGGCTGGCCACCGTCGGGTGCTCGTCCCCGTCGAGGAAGCCATCGGCTCCCCCAGCAACAGGCACCGCGCCACGAGCAAGATCAATGTCAACATATTCACGTTATCGATAGACGAAGAGGGCTGGGTTTGCGTCGGACGAGACTAGCCTGAATCCCGCCGGCAACTATCCCACAGAGGGATCGCTTGGGCGGAGCCGTAACTGGCAATCTTGTGGTAGGCAAATTCAACCCGCCCGAGCAAAAAACAAGACGACCAGGTCGCGCGGCTCGAGCGTTGTTAGGGAAGGAGCCTCCGATCGCGCGGCCGCCGGGGGGGGCGGCTTCGCGGGGAGGCTCTCCTGCGTAAGATGGTACCAGTTTCGATTCCGCATGGAAACATACCGCCGCAGGCCGCATGAATTCCCCCGCTCCTTCCCCTTTCGAGGCTCCTTTCGAGGCCTTGTGCCGATCGTTGCAGGAGGCGTGGCCGCCTCGCCGCTGGGCTTCGGTGACCGTCCTGTTGGCGGTCAGCGGCGGGGCCGACAGCGTCGCGCTCGCCCGCGTGATGGCGGCGCTCAAGCGGCAAAGCGGCGGCGACGGACGGTTGATCTTGGCGCATTACCATCACGCCCTGCGGGGCGAAGCGGCGGATGCCGACCAGGCTTTCGTCGCAGCCCTGGCGGACCAACTGGGGTGGCCCTGTGTGCAGGGGGACCGCCGTCAGCGGAGCGGGACCGGCGAGCCGGCGGAGGATGAGGCGACGATGCGGGAGGACCGCTACACCTTTTTGGCGGAGACCGCGCATCGGCTGGGAGCCCGCTATGTGGCCACCGCCCATACCCAGCAAGACAACGTGGAGACGATGCTGCACCACCTGCTGCGTGGCACCGGACCGGCGGGGCTGGCCGGGATGCCGAGCCATCGCGAACTCGCCTCCGACGTGGTCTTGATCCGGCCGTTGCTGACGATCGACCGCCAGCGGCTCCGCGATGCGCTCCAGGAGCTCGACCAGCCCTGGCGGGAAGACGCGACCAATCGGCAACTCCGTTGGAAACGGAATTGGATCCGCCATGCGCTGCTGCCGCAGATCGAAACCGAATACCCCGCGGCGTCGGCCCGGCTGGCCGCCACGCTCGCCTCCCAGCGAGAGCTGATCGAACTGCTCGACACGCTGGCGGACCGCTGGATCGAGCAGCATTGCCGAATCGGCCGCCCGTTACGCTCCGGCCGCCCGTTGCGCTCCGGCCGCCCGTTGCGCTCCGGCCGCCCGTTGCGCTCCGGGCCGCCGGAGGAGGAGGCGGCGACGTTGGAGATCGTCGCGGCGGTGTCGCCCGAGGAGGCGACCCCGCCGCCGGTGGTCATTCACGCCTTGCGGCAGCTCTGGGAGCGACTCGGCTGGCCGCGGGGCGGGATGCGCGAGGCGCATTGGCGACGGCTGTGCGCGACGCTCGACGATCCGGCGGAGGTCACTTTCGAACTCCCCGGACGGCTGCGGGTTTGCCGGACGCGCCTGCGGGTGACGATCGGGCCGGGGCCTGCCGCAAGCAGGCCGACCCCGGGTCCCGGGCCCGCTTCCGCGTGAAGGACGCGGGGGGGGTGGCCTGATGGAAAACGTCGGACAAGACCAACCCCTCGACCAAAACATTTTCATCAGGCCAGGCCGGTGCGGGTGTTTTTCGCGGGTCGGCAGGGAACCGGCCAGGCTCTTTCCGACCCCGCCCTACGAGCCGAGTTGCCCGCCCCTTGCTCACTTACCGCTTGCTGACTGGGCCGCGGCTTCGCCCAGCGCCCAGCGGATCCCGGCCGTCACAGTGTCCATCCACACCGGGTCGGCGATCGTTTCGTTGTGATGGCCGAGGGTCGTCCCGAACAAGCGGACGCCCTGGTATTCGTTGGTCCAGACCACCGGCATGTCACGTTCTTCTTCCTTGCTGAACGTATTGGCCAGGACCTGGGCGGTCGGCCAGACTTTTTCGATGACGTAGAGTTCGCCGTTGGGCGTGTCCCAGGCTTTTGGGAAGGAGGCCATGATCGGATGCTCGGGGGCGACCGGGACGACGTGCAAACTCCGCTTGCTCCGTTCGTGGCGACGGGAGGTGACGCCCAGGAAAGCCCGCCAGGTGTCGGCCGTGGGGGCAGCGCGGTAGGAGTGCATCGTGCAGTGGATCGCCACCGCGGGGACGCCTGCCTGCACGTGTCCTTCGACGATCTGCGAAACGAACGCGCCGTCTTCGACGCCGCCGAAGCATTCGTTGTGGATCACCAGGTCGTAGGGTTCCGCCCAGGCGGGATCGTTGTAGATATCGGCTTTGGTGTTGCGTTGGTCATCGTACTGAGCGACCGTCCAGGCAACGGCTCCCAACCGCGATTCCAGACCCCGGATCAATTCGATCTGTTTGCGGTAATCGTGGCAGCAACCGCCGGTCACCAGCAGGACGCGGAGGGGCGCGGCGGCCGTTTCTTCGGCGGGCGAGGCGGCCCGGAGCGGGCTCGAGGGCAGCCCGACGACGCTACCCCATAGGCAGGCAATCAGGAACAGGGAAAGGCGGTTTGGCATCATGGAGGGCTCCATCGTGCAGGGAGGGGGACACAGGGGATCGGCGGTGGGATCGCCGCGGCCGATTCTTCCGCCGGCGACCGGCCCCGCACGTTTTCGGCCGGGAGCGTTTTCATCCGCTACGCGGTTTGATCCGCTACGCAGTGTACTCGAAGCGATAGCGGCGAACACGTGCGCGGGCCCCGCAGGAGGCTGGGTCCTGTGGTCGGCGGAAATCTGCCAAACTGAGGCGGTTGCCCGTCGCCCCGCGAGTCGAGGGCGGGCGGCCTGCCTCCGTCCTGAAAGCGATTCCTTATTTTGTTGTGAGCACGATCGAGCATGTTGTTGAGACTCCTCCTCGCCTTCACCGTGATCCCGCTGGTCGAGCTCTACCTGTTGATCCGGCTCGCCCAGGCGACCAGTCTCGGGTTGACGATCGGTTTGGTGTTGCTGACCGGGGTGCTGGGATCGTGGTTGGCCCGGCAACAGGGTTTGCAGGTGTGGACCCGATTCCAGGGAGCGCTGCAGGAGGGCCGGATGCCCAGCCGAGAGTTGCAGGAAGGGTTGATGATCGTGTTCGCGGCCGCCCTGCTGCTGACGCCGGGGATCCTGACCGATGCGTTCGGTTTCCTGTTGCTGATCCCGGTTTCCCGCGAGTGGCTGCGGCGGTTGCTGGCCCTGCGTCTGCGTCACCGGGTCGCGTGGAAGGTCCAGCACTTCGGCCGTTCCTCGGCCCCGGGAGCGGCGGACGGGCGGGGCCCGGAGGCGGGAAGCACGGGCGGGGGGCGGACGGGCGCGGGGGGGACCGAGGATC
>CAYNVI010000237.1:0-7365 GCA_964400585.1 uncultured Pirellulaceae bacterium
GGTGCCCGTGTTCGTCTTCGACGATCATGTTCGTGCCGAGGATGTCAGCTGGCATCAGGTCGGGGGTGAACTGGATGCGGCTGAAATTCAGGTCCAGGGTTTCGGCCAGCGTCCGCACCAGCATCGTCTTACCAAGCCCCGGGACCCCTTCGAGCAGGCAATGGCCGCCGCACAGCATGCTGGTCAGGACCCCGTCGACGATCTCCTGGTGACCGACGATCACACGGCCGATCGAGGTCCGAATCGCGGCGTAGCGTTCACGGAATTCGTCAGCACGTTGTTGCATCGAGGCGGCGACGGTAGACATCTGGGATCCGATTCCGGAGGCGATGAAGAAGAGCAGTAAGAGAAACGCAAACAGCGCAGCGTCCGCGGCTTGTCGGAATCGTTCAGCAAGAACGGCGATTTTTTTGAAACCTCGTCACCCGCAGCGGGCAACCCGCCACCCGACCTCTTCTCTGCAACGGACGGGCGAGCGGGGGACGTCACTTTCTCAACGGTCTCTCAGCGGGCGGATTATAGCAGTTTACGCTCCGCTGCGGTCATCGGGATTCGCGTCCTCTTGGCGGGCGCGGCGTTTGGCTGCGAGCAAGCGTTCGGTATAGGAAGGCCCGGCCGGGGCATCGGGACTGAGACCTGCGGCGGGCGTCTTCCCGGGGCCGGGGGTGGCGCTGGCAGAGTCGCCTTGCGAGCGCTGGCGGTCGCGACCGGCAGGAGGCGTGTCGCCGGCTTGGGGGTCGATTTCGAAGCGGGCTGCCGCCCGCCGGCGGTCGATCGATTCCCCGACCTGCTCCTTCCGATCTTTCAACATTTGCAGACGGGAAGGCCGGGTTGCATCGGCCGCCCGTTCGCTGCCACGCCATTTGGCCCACGTCGCCCCCAGCCAGCCCCAGTCGAGCGCGATGCGGCGGACCATCACGTCGCCCAAGAACAAGCAACAGGCCGCCAAGACGAACCAGGGCCAGACATCGCGCATGCTGCGGGCCAAGGCGAGGCCGCCACGAAAGGTGTTGCGTTCGATCAGCGTGTCGAGGGTTTCCTCGGACAAGGGCTCGGTCAGTTCGCCGGCTTTCCCGCCGGCCGGGGCGGTTTCCGAGAGCGCGGTCAGCAGGCTCCGATTGGCCTCCCGCACGCGGAATTCTTCCGAGTAGGGCACGGTGACGCCGGAGGTCAGCGGAGCGGTCCCCGCCGCCGGGATCACATTGATGAAGTAATTGCCGGCGCGGTCGGCCGGCAGCGAGCCGACGTAGCGACCGGGTGCCGTCTGGCGCATCCGCAGCGGGACCGGCTGCAGATCGGGATCGAGTGCCGAAGCGGACATGTCCAGGAAGTTCAGGAATTCATCGTCCTGGTCGAGCGCCGTGACCACGACCTGGACTTCGCCATCGCGGATTTGCGTGGCCAGATCGAACTTGCCGGTGTCCCCGGAGGGCCGCATCAGCCAACGGACCAGTTGGCTGTAGAACTTGTCGTAGTCGGCCCAGTCGGTCCAAGACCGGGCCCAGCGGCCGCCGGCATCGGTGGTCAGGACGGCGGTCCGGCCCAGCCCGTAGGTCCAGACGGCCAGGACGGTCGCGTTGTCGGCTTGGGCGGGCGAGGGCGAGCGGACGAGGACCTGGGCCAAGGGGCTTTGCTTGGTTTGCGTCAGCACAAACCCGGTGATCGGCGGCAACGGGTCGTCGATGCCTTCCAGCACCGGATGCGGATAGATGATCTGCGGCGCGGCGCCGTTGGGGATCTCGTGGACCAGGGGGCGGGAAACGCGGCGGGCTTCCCGCTGAAAGATCTTGGGGAGCGCCTGGGCATTGCGGACGGCGTAATACTTGCCGCCGGTTTGTTGGGCGATCTGCTGCAAGCGGGTGCTGCCTGCCAGGCCGTGCGATTCGACCGCCACGGTGCTGATCGTGATGTTGTTTTGCACGAAGGCCTGCAGCGTGGCGGGGGTGGGAGCCGACGGGTCGCCATCGCTGATGATGATCGTATGTTTCATCGCGGCGTTGGTCCGCGCCAGGCCGGCGACCGCCATTTTCATCGCCGGATCGAATTGCGGCATGTCGCCCGGCGTCATCCGCTTGATCGCCGCGATCATCGGGTTGCGGTTATTGGCGACCTGGATCAAGCCGGTGCGGCCGCCCCACAGCCAACTGTCGCCGCCTGGGCCCCAGTGCAAAACGCCGGCATAGTCCATCGGTCCGAGTTGCTCGATCGCCGAACGGGCGATCACTTTTTGCCAATGGTTGCCCCGCGCCATTTCCGAGGCATGCATGATCAAGGCGAGGGCCCCCACCGCGCGGACTTCGTTGTTGTCGACTTTGAAATCGACCGGCATCGCCTCCTCGATCTTCGTGCCGACCCAGCCGCCGGCCCCCAGCGCTTCGGGGCCGCCGATCATCAGCAACCCGCAACCGAGTTGCTGGGTATTGCGGACCAGCATTTCGATTTGGGCGTCGCTGAAGCTGGCGATCTCTTGGGCGTTGCTGCCGCTGACCCGAGGCACGCCCGCCAAGATGACGGCGTCGTAGGCTTGCAACTCGGCGAGCGAACCGAAGAGCTGGTTGCTCGGTTGCAGGACGACTTCGATGTTCGCTTCGCGGAGCCGTTCCGCCACCAGGTCATAGCCACCCCGTTGCTCGAAATCTTCGATCATCAGGACCCGACCCTGGCCGCGGACATAGGTGTACGCCGACGCCTGGTTGTTCTGGCGGAGCCCATCGTCGGCCTCCGCATCGGGGGTGAAACTTGCTGAATAGGTATACGGCGCGGGTTGATCGATCTGATGCCGGAGGGGAAAGACGTTCTTGCCCGGTTCCAGCGTGACCGGTTCCTCGAGCAATAACTCTTCCTCCCCAGCCACTTCGCGGACGACCTTCAGCCGGCCCTGGACGGGCGGCCCGGGGGCATCCGGATCGGTGTAGTTATCGATCACCACGCGGGCTTCGAACGGTTGGCCTTTGCGGATGTCGCTGGGGAGATCGATTTTTTCGACGAGGACTTCGGCGCGGGAGTCGAGTTCCACCGGGACGACGTCGATCCCGATCCCCGATTCCCCCAGCCGAGCCGCAAGTTCTCGGGCGTTGCCGAGGTATTCGTTCCCGTCGGTGACGATCACGACCCGCCGCGAGGTATCGGCCGGCATCGAAGCTTGGGCGAGTTGGAAGGCCGCCTCGAGGCTCGTGCCGTCGGTCCGCCCCAGGTAGCTTTCCAAGCGGCGGAGCTGAGGGATGTCATCGTCGAACGGCGGGATTTCGATCGTCGCATCGCGGCCAAAGACGACGATCCCCGCGCGGTCCTGGCGAGCCTGGTCGCGGTGGGCCCGCACATTCGCGATGACGTAGTCGAGCATCTGTTGCCGTTTCGCCGCCGGAATGCTCTCGCTTTGGTCGAGCAAGTACATCACCGTCGTCCGGTCGCTCGTCCAAACCAGCTGCACGCCTGCCAGGGCCAGGATAAAGCCGCCGAGGACGGTGGTCCGCAGCAAGAGGGCTAGCAGGCGGCGCAGCGGGCCGAGGGCGGCCAAGGCGGTGAAGCTGAACCACCACAGCAACGGGAGCGCAGCGAGCAGCCAGAGGAATTCGGGATGATCAAATCCTAACCGCACGCCAAACATCTGGTGCTCCCTATCCTTCGCCTGTTGGTCCGGCGGCCGCCGTCAACCGAGCCCGCATTGTACGCCGCCCTGGAACGGGCCGGGAAGGATCACGGCAAAAAGACGAGCGGCGGCGGGGGCTCGCCCCATGCCAGTTACTTTGTAGCGGAACGGCCGTGGTGCCTGGCCCCCCATCCGCAGCGTGGGACGGTCTTCCCGACAGCGATTTACGATTAAGATGAGGTGGGCTTCCCGTAATTGCGCAGGCTCGTAATTGCGAGGGCGTTTGCGCCCGGCTACCGTTGGGGCTCCCCATCGCCTTCCCACCCCGCATTTGCAGCGTTTGCATGCCTTCTCGAGTGACCTCCATCGACATCCCGTTTGCGATCCCGCAAACCCATCGCGTACGCATGACCGAAGACGTCCTGGGCGAGGATGCGGAAGTGCTGCTGGAACTTCTTCAGCGTTCCGGAGCGACCCCGCCGCGCGTGCAGTTCTGGGTCGATGAAGAGCTGGCCGAGGCCGATCCCGGCTTGCTGCGCCGCTTGGAGAACGTGCTCCGCAGCGGCGGCGAGCGGGTTCGCCTGGCGGGCCCGGTCCAACGGGTTCCCGGCGGGGAAGCGTGCAAGAACGATCCCCAGCTGATCGATCGGATGCTGGAATTGTTTCACCGCGAAGACCTCGATCGACGCAGTTACGTCGTGGTCATCGGGGGCGGGGCGGTCCTCGATGCGGTGGGGTATGCCGCGGCGATCGCGCATCGAGGGATCCGGCTGGTGCGGCTGCCCACGACCACCCTCGCCCAAGCCGATTCCGGGGTGGGCGTCAAGAACGCCGTCAACTGGTTCGGCAAGAAGAATTGGAAGGGGACGTTTGCGGTGCCCTGGGGAGTGATCAACGACCGCCGACTGCTGGAAACGCTTTCCGACCGAGATTTTCGCTGCGGGTTCAGCGAGGCGGTCAAGGTTTCGCTGTTGAAAGATGCGGAAGTCTTCGCGTCGCTTTGTGCGAATGCCTCGCGGATCGCCCACCGCGATCCAGAAGCCTCGCAGGCGGCGATCGCCGCCTCGGTACGGATGCACCTGGATCACATCACCCAAGGGGGCGATCCCTTCGAAATGCGGGAGGCCCGGCCCCTCGATTTCGGCCACTGGTCGGCCCACCGGCTGGAACCGCTCAGCGATTACCGGATCCGACATGGCGAGGCGGTGGCGATCGGTGTCGCCATCGATTCGATGTACAGCGCCCGCGTCCATGGGTTGCCGCCCGAGGACGCCGAGCGGGTCCTCGATTGCTTGCTGGCGATGCAATTGCCGATCGCCGATGCCTTGCTGGAAGATCCGGAGATGCTGCGAATCGGTTTGGAGGAATTCCGCCAGCACCTGGGCGGACGGCTGACCGTCACGATGCTCCGCGGCGTCGGCGATCCGATCCACGTCCATGCGATCGACTGGCCCGAGATGCGGGAGGCGATCGAGGCGGTCCGCCAGCACGCCGCTTTACGGATGTCGTAAGACGGGGAAGTGGTTTCCGATCGCTCGCTTACTCGTCGTCGGCCCGCAAGAACGGGGTCAGGACCAGGTTGGCTTCGCAGAAGTCGGCTGGATCGAAGTAGAGCTCGAGTTCCCGCTGGGCCGATTCGGGGCTGTCGGAGGCGTGCACCAGGTTCATCTGCCGGCTGGCGCTAAGGTCGCCGCGAATCGTTCCCGCGGCCGCTTTTAAGCCGTTGGTCGCTCCCAGCATCTCCCGGATCACGGAAATCGCTTCCAGGCCTTCGATCGCCATCGCCAGCACCGGGGCCGAAGTGATGAAGGCTTCCAGGCTGGGGTAGAACGGTTTTTCGACGTGTTCGGCGTAATGCTGCTTGGACATTTCCGGCGTCACCCGCAGCAATTTCATCGCCACGATCGCCAGCCCCTTTGCTTCGAAACGGCTGATCACCTGACCCATCAGGCGGCGTTGAAAACAATCGGGTTTCAGCAGGACAAGTGAGCGTTCCATGGTTCCTGGGTCCGGAGGCAAGAAGAGGTAATGGGAAGGATGGAGTCGACGGGGCGTATTCTGACCGCGGTTCCCCGCAGCGCGAAGCGGAGCGGGAAGAAAAGCGGGCGGTGAACGCCGATTGGCTAGGTCGTGTTGACCGGGACCCGGCAAGGACCCGGCCGTGTTACCGTCTTCCGACGCCGATGGGGCGCTCAGCGATGGGAGGACGGCGGAGGTGCGTCGTCGCTCGGTTCCACGATCCATGCCAGCGGGTCCGCGACCCTCCGCGGTGCGACGCCGGGACCGCGGGCCGGCGGGGCGGCCGGCCCCGCCGCCGTGTCGCGGGGGATCAGATCGCTTTCCCGGATCAGCCGTCGCGGGCCGCCCGGTTCGCGGACGAGGGCCCGCGGCCGCTTCGCCGGAGGCATCAGCCCGTGGCCAGCCGCCGGGCGGGGGCTGGCGGATCCTCGCTGGGTCAAGTCGGTTTCGTCTGCTGCGGGGCGGTTTTCCGCCTGCGGAGACGGCAGGACGTTCGCCTCGTCTCCTGGCGACATCGCTTCCGCATCCCCGTTCCCTGCCGGATCGGGGCGGTCGTCGAGCCAGTTGTCTTCTGTTTCTTCCTCCGCTCGGTAGCGGCGGATCTCTTCCAGGATCGAGGGAGGGACCGGGGGACGTCGCGAGCCGACAGAGGGCTGCCGGGAGATAGGAGCGGCACCCGGAGCCGGTTCCGGGGCGAAGAAGGGGGCCGCCTCGGGAGCCCCTCCGGGCTGCATCGCCCAGTGGTTGGGCGGCGCGGCCCAACGCTGACGGAGCCACGCCGGCGCGGGGGGACCATCGGCGCCCAGACCACGCGGCAGCGGTCGGCAGGCATGGTAGCCGTCGCTCCAGCCTGTTCCCAAGTAGCGATTGAACTGGTTGATTCCGTAAGCGGACGCGGGCCAAGCGGCTGACAGCGAAGCCGACGAATACGCGAGCACGCCGATCGCTATATAAATTCTCACGTGGTTCGCCATCCTGCTGAGTCCTTTTCCGGAAAGTTCCTCGCCCTGCCCCCCAGCGCCGCTGCACGGGGGCGAGAAGACACGCGAAACGCAACTCCGCTGCCAACACGTCGATGTCCCCAGAGGCACGCCGTTGCGCTGCGGCGGGTTGTTTCTTCCCTTTCCACATCGACCCGCCAGCGGCGAGTCCGCATCGATGCGTCCGCTTTTCCGATCAGACGCAGGTTAGCGATCGCTCGGGCTTTGGCGATCGCAGTGGGCTTGGCGATCGCAATGGGCTTGGCGATCGCAATGGGCTTGGCGATCGCAATGGGCTTGGCGATCGCACGGGGTCAAGTGTCTACACAATCCAGACGGAGCCCAGACACCCTCCCGGCGGGCATTGGTGTCTACACAAGTCAGACGGAGCCCAGACACCCTCCCCTCTGGCTCAGTGTTCCACACAAGTCGGCCTTGCCGACTCTTGCTCCCTCTCCCCCGTGAGCAACGACCTCCGTTAGCTTTCCATCTCGCGAGACATTGCGGTCGTTTCTCATGGGGGAGAGGGCTGGGGTGAGGGGGCCTCACATGAGGGGCGACGACTTATGGCGGAGTCGGCATTTCATTAACGTTTTCCGGAAAAACAAATCTTCTGGTCAGGCAGCACCGACCTCCGGCGCGCCCCCTCACCCTAACCCTCTCCCCCAAAAAGGCGGCGAAAATGGCGTGTCAAACTAGAACACTCCGAGCGCCGCCTTTTCGGGGGCGAGGGGACCAGGAAACAGCCTCCTCAGAGATGTGTATAACAACCAGCCC
>CAYNVI010000238.1:0-7340 GCA_964400585.1 uncultured Pirellulaceae bacterium
CGCTGCTGATCGAATCGAACAGTTTTTGTACGGTGCGGATCGGCCCCAACGTGGTCTGGACGCCGGCCCGTCCCGATTTCCCTGCGCTGCAGGTCTACACGGCGCACGACTGGTGGAGCGCTGTCGAGATCGAGTGCCGCGGCGAACTGCGAGAGGACCTTACCGGCGTGAATTTCAATCCTGAGACGACGCCCTACTATGGGAATGCCGACAGCGATACCGCCGATACGTATCAGGCCTCGCTCCGCGGATTGATCCATGTCATCCGCGATGTCGGCAGGACCCCGAATTCGAAGACGGTGATCCGGGCCCCCCACAAAATCGTGGGGAGCCTGTTGATCGACGGCGACGTCGAAATCCATGCCCAAAGCATCCTCGTGGCCGATCCCAGGCTGCATGCCAAACCACCGTTGGGCTACACCACCGCGCCTCCGCCCGATAACTTGCTCAGCAACGGGGATTGGGAGGGGGGGCTGGCCCATTGGTCGCCTCGTGGCGGCACGGCAACGCTCTCGCTTGATGCAGGATCGCACGGCGGCGAGCGATGCGTGCGTGTCGAGCGAGACACCGCGGCCCATGGAGTGCATCAGGATGTCTCCGCTCAACTGACGGCGGGAACCAGCTTCGAGGTCGACGCCTGGATTCGCATGAGCGAAGACGCCGAGCACGTCCGGCTGATTCTCGAAGTCGAAAGCGAAGGTGAGGGGATGCAACGGTTTGAGACGGTGGCGTCGGTCGATACCGAGTGGACGCGCGTCCGCGCCAACTACACGCCCCGATGGAGTGGGAACTTGCGGGTCGCCCGTTGGGGCGTCGTCACACAGGCTTCGCCGCAGGACTTCTGGTTGGATGACTGCCTGCTGCAAGGGGAAGAGAGCAGGCTGCCGGTGAACGTCCGCGCGGTTCCCGGGACGTGGCGCGCCGAAAGCGTTTCCGAAGCGGATTGAGCGGCCATCGGAGCCACGGCATCCGAAACGAGGCGGCTTGATGCCCACCATCGCTGGCTTCCGCCCAGGCGGGTTGCGTGTTCTCGACCCCCTCATGGCCGCCGAAAAACCGACGCGATAAGCCTCCCTTAGGAGGGATCGGGGTCGTCGTGCCGGCGGGCGGTTTGGCGGCGTGCCGGCCGCCGGCGTTCTCCGCTGACCGGAACCGTTCCCTCCGCCTCGGCCGCCGCTGGTGGCGAGGCTTGACGGCGATCTTGCCCCCGCCGTTCGGCCTCCGCTTCCCGTTTTTCTAACAGGTGTTCCAGTTCGGGCGGCAGGGGAAGCTCATTCGGCATCGGGATCGTCTTTCTGCATGCGGAAGGGACAGCCAGGCACGGTAAAACGTACCTCACGCCGCGGACTTGGCCACTTTCTCTCGACGCCTGTTTTTCCGGGCCCGAGGAGCCGCGGGCCGGTCGGGTCTCTAGAGCTGCGCCGAAGGGAGTTGCGGTTCCCAGCGACGACGGTTGTTGGGATGCAGCGGTCCGTGCATCAAGGGGGTCGTCGCTCGTTGGAGCTCCTCGACATCCAGTTCGCGGCAGTCCGGCATAGGATGGAGGATGCGGGGGACCAAGGCGATAATGATTTCGCTCCGTTCCCGATGGATTTCCCGCTTTTGAAACAAGCGTCCCACGCCCCGCAGATCGCCCAGCCAGGGAACTTTGGTTTCCGACAGGTTGTCGGTTTCCTGGATCAGACCGCCGATCACCAGGGCTTCACCGTCGCCCAGCATCACTTTGGTTTCGATCTCGGTCGTCTCGCTTTCGGGCAGATTGGTGCTGGAGTTGATCCGGCCGGTCGAGACTTGCGGGCGGACGTCCAGTAAGACCTGTTGGTCCTCGGTGATCAGAGGCGTCACCGAGAGGATCACGCCGACATCGAGAAAGTCGACGCTCTCCAGTGTGCTCGTTTGGGTGGTCGTGGTTAGCAAATACCCGATCTGTCCGCCGACCTGCATCCGCGCTTGCTGGCCGTTGAGGACCGCCACCTTCGGAGACGCCAAGGTTTTGGCGTCGGTGTTGGTCTTGATCGCCTCGATCAGACCGTCCAGATCGGTGCCTTGAAGCCGCAGCATCGTCGTGGGACCCTGCTCCGAAGCCAGACCGCTCGATTCGAGCGAGACTTCCGAACCGGCCAACCGCAGCATGTGATCAAATTCCACACCGTGGCGGAGGTCGTCCTGCAGGGTCACTTGCAGCACATGAGCCTCGACGACCACCTGTTTGGGAGGAATGTCCGCCTGTTCCAAGTACCGTTCGACGCGGTCGAGGTAAGGAGAGGTGTCTTCGACCACCAACTGCTCATGGGTTTGGCGTTGGTTGGCCGTGTCGGTTTCGTTGATGAAGACCTGTCCAGCCTGGGAAAGCAGCCCTTTGACGACGCCTTCGATATCGGCTGCCGAAATGTAGTTCAGGTTGTAGACGCGGACTTCGCGGCCTTGCAGGAGCGCCGGAGCTCCCTCGCCGCCTAGTTGGGAAACGACGATGATGTTGTTCTGTTGCGACCACGTGTAACCCTTGACCGCCAGGATCGTATCGAGGGCATCAGGGAGCGCCACGTTCTGCAACGTGACCGTGATCCGTTGATCCTGGAGTTCGCCGGAGACGATGTTGAGTCCCTGTTGCTCGGCGATCATCCCGAGGAGGGCATCCAGGGAGGCATCGACGGCTTGCACCGACAGTCGACCCTCGCGCAGCGACAATTGAATCGGGTCGGAGTCGGCATCGGTCCGGGCGGGTAAGGGCAGCGTCTGCGGCTCCTCGCGGACGTCGGTGGCTGGCGCCGCCAGTCGTTCCGGCAGTTCCGGCGACTCGGCGTCGACGGCTTGCGCGGTGGAGACGTCCTCTTGAGGAGTGGGAAGGGTCGGGAGGGTCCCGGCGTCCTGGGAACGCGAGGTCCCCCGGTCGCTGCCTTCCTCTCCGGAAACCGGAAAATCGGCTCCGTCGCGGATCCGTGGGTTCTCTCTGGCCGCGGGCAGCGAGGGCGAGGGGCTTGCCGAAGAGCCTCTGAGCTCCCAGGCCACTTCCTGCGGTCGGGTGTTCCGGGGCGGGGCGGGGTCCTCCGCGAGCGCGACGTCATTTTCCTCGAGCGCGAGGTCGAAGCTCAGTTCCGAGGCGACCGACGGGCGGTTTCCCTGGCGCTCGCTCCCCGGAAGTCCCTGCACGCATCCGCTGACGAGGATCAGCACGCCCCCCCACAAAGCGAACACGCCTCCCCGGGTTCGAAAACCGGGGCGGCGGCGCGGTGCGCGACAGGGATGCACGAACGGATGCACGAACGGATGCACAAGGAAAGGGCGGGGGCGCGGACGGAAGCCCACGGAGGAACGCATCGCTTGCCTGACAGGCGCAGGAATGTCGACTCACCGGACGTATCGGCATTCCTCCCGAGCAGATTGAACCCAACCGCTATTTTTTTCCTAACCGGCAAACTTGGTCGCGGCCCGTGGCCCCGCCCGGATCGGCGAGCCCGGCCGGATCAGACGGGTCGCGACGCGAGAAAATCGCTCTTCCCATCGCCCGTCAACGGCCAAAATGGTTAGGATACAGCCCTTGCGCGTGCCGCCCTGGGGCCGCGGCCGCCCCCCTCGGGACGCTCGCGGCAGGATCCTGGGAGGCGGAAACCCGCCCTTGGCCGGGTGGTGGAATTGGCAGACACAGGGGACTTAAAATCCCCCGGCGAGTAATCGCTGTACGGGTTCAAGTCCCGTCCCGGCCACTGAAACACGTTGGCTTATTTCAAATTCCTAAGTTTTGCCCTGCAGTCGGCTGGCTGTGAGCTCGCTGGCAATTTGTTTCCTGTGCTTGATGCCGAACTCGACCCCTCGCGTTGGCTGGTGATCGGCCGCCTGTCGTGTGCCGCATGATCAAGCGATGCAGGCAGATCGCAAAACGTATCCGCCCCTCATTCGCGGAAGGTCCTGCGTCTTGATTCCTCATGCTCCGGAGTCGACCGACGTACCTCGTGTTGAAGTCCGGAATCTGAGCAAGATATTTGGGCGAAACTCATCCGAGGCGGGCGCGCTATTAAAAAAGGGAATGACCAAAGCTGAGATCCAGCATCGAACGGCAAGTACGGTCGCCGTGTCGGGAATCGACTTTGTGGTCAATGCTCATGAGACGTTTGTGATCATGGGCCTTTCCGGGTGTGGTAAATCGACCGTGTTGCGTTGCTTGAACCGATTGATCGAACCGACGGCGGGTGAGATCCTGCTGGATGGCAAAGACGTCGTCGCCTTTAATAGCGAACAGATTCGTGCTGCCCGCCGCGAGCAAATGTCGATGGTCTTTCAGAGCTTCGGCTTGCTGCCCCATCGTAGCGTGCTGGAAAACGCTGCCTTTGGACTTGAAATTCAACACTTTTCCAAGCACGAGCGGGACCGAAAAGCGTCCGAATCCTTGGAGCTCGTCGGGCTTTCGGATTACGCGCATCATCGGGTCCAGTCCTTGAGCGGCGGCATGCAACAACGCGTTGGACTCGCGCGGGCCCTCGCTGCAGGTACCGATTTGTTGCTGATGGATGAGGCGTTCAGTGCCCTCGATCCGCTGATTCGTGCCGAGATGCAAGACGAATTGGTCGCTCTCCAAGAGAAGATGAAAAAGACGATCATCTTCATCACGCACGATCTCGATGAAGCACTCAAGTTAGGCGATCGTATCGCAATCATGAAGGATGGTGCCATCGTCCAAATCGGGACCCCGGAGGAGGTGCTTATGCATCCGGCCGACCAGTACGTGCGGTCCTTCGTCGATAATGTCGATCGCACCAAAGTGTTGACTGCCGGCAGCATCATGCGACCCCTCAAAACCACCGCCCGGGAATCGACCAGCCCCCGCGCAGCCCTGAGGAAAATGCGAGATGCATCGATCGATATCTTGTTTGTCGTCGATGTCCAAGGCAAGCTCGTGGGCGCCATTCCGATCAATGCGCTGGTCACGCATATTCGACACGGGGGCGTGGACCTCAAAGACGCGATCGATCGCGAGATCGCGACCAGCGAGCCAAACGCTCCCATTCAAGAACTCGTGACTGCCGCCTCCCAATCTCACCATCCCATTGCCGTCCTCGATGAAGACCGGCGGCTTCTAGGGTTGGCGACTAGAACCGCAATCCTCGCGTCGATGACCGAGAATTCCCTTGCGAAGACTCTCCACCAAGACGGGAAACAAAATTGAAGCCCAAGCCCCCTTCGGCACGACGAAATCGATTCGCGTTGAGCCGTCGTCGATCTGGACAGCAGTCAAAGCGGTGCTGGAATGGTCATGAGAGATGCGAAACCTTTTGATTGTGGACCTTTATACTCTTTCGGATTTTGTGCTGATGCCACGCATCCCCTTAGGAAGCTATTTCGAGAAGGCGGTGGAATGGCTTAAGGACCACGGAGATTTCGTGTTTCAAGGGATCCGGCTCGGGCTGGGAAGCGTAATCGACTCGATGGAGGATGTCTTGCTGCTTCCGCCGGCCTGGCTGATGACCGTCCTGGTCGCACTACTGAGCTGGCGTTTGGCTGGACGAGGAGTCGCGCTGTTTGCATTGTTGGGGTTGCTGCTCATAGATTCGATGGAGATGTGGATTCCCACCATGCAGACGCTTGCTCTGGTGCTCGTTTCGACCCTTGCGGCGTTGGTCATCGGCATCCCTTTAGGAATCTGGGCCGCTCGTAGCAGGTTGGTGCAAGATATTCTCCGCCCAATCTTGGACCTGATGCAAACGATGCCCGCCTTTGTCTATCTGATCCCGGCTGTGCTGTTTTTTATGTTGGGGGAGGTCCCGGGTGCGATCGCCACTACCATCTTTTCGTTGCCACCCTCAACCCGGTTTACAACGCTTGGCATCCGCCAGGTGCCGGATGACGTCGTGGATGCTGCGCGGGCGTTCGGTGCGACTGAGCGTCAGCTTTTACTGAAAGTGCAGTTGCCGATCGCGATGCCCACTATCCTCGCCGGTGTCAATCAAACGATCATGCTCGCCTTATCCATGGTCGTGATCGCCGCCATGATCGGGGCCGGTGGGCTCGGAGAAGAAGTCCTCAAAGGGATTACCCAACTCCGTATTGGGCTCGGGTTTGAAAGCGGTTTGGCGGTAGTGATCCTGGCGATGCTTCTCGATCGGTTGACTCAGTCCCTGAAAGGCCCGGACGTGCAGCCCGAATAACGGGGCAATCCGAAATCACTTCCCTTGCTCCCTCGGCCTTTTTAGACGAAGGCAGTCTGAGGGGGTTAGGACGGGCCGTAGTTGTTTCTGGACGATTCCGGGATCGGTCAGTCCGCTGCGGAAACGAATGGAAATGGACATCGCGATGAAGATCACGACACAATCAGCCTTGGTGGCAAGCCGAGGGGTCATCGTTTGCCTATCGGCATGGTGGTTTTTGCATGTTGGCGGGTGCGCACGGTTTTCGCAGGAAAACAAGATTAAGCTTGCCTATGTTAATTGGGCAGATGCTACGGCTCTGACATTCCTCGCCGAAGCAATTCTGGAAGAAGAGTTGGGGTACGATGTCGATCTGACCATGGCAGACCCGGCGCCGGTTTTTACTTCGGTGGCCGATGGCGGACACGATGCTTTCCTTGACGCCTGGCTTCCGATTACGCACGCCCGCTACATGGAACGTTTTCAAGATCAGCTGCAAGATCTCGGCCCCAACTACGAAGGAACGCAGATCGGATTGGTGGTTCCCGACTACGTACCGGTTTCGTCGATCGAAGATTTAAGAGGGGCGGCTGATCTTTTTGAAAGTCAGATCATAGGTATCGATTCAGGCGCCGGCATCATGCTGGCCACGGAAAACGCGATCGAGAAGTACGATTTGGACTATACGCTTCTTCCCTCGAGTGAAGCGGCGATGACCGCCAATCTGAAGGATGCCATTGACCGCAAACGGCCGATCATCGTCACCGGCTGGAGGCCTCATTGGAAGTTTGCCCGCTGGCAACTGCGTTTCCTTGACGACCCTCAAGCAGCCTTTGCGAGATCCGAAAACATTCATACGGTGGTGCGTCCTGGATTTGTCGAGGAGCATCCCCGCGCTGCCCAGTTTTTACGGCAATTCCGATTGAACGCAGAACAGCTGCAGGAACTGATGGACCAACTTCGTCATGGCGACGGTCGGCCCCAAGATATTGCGCGCGCGTGGGTCGCAGCTCATCCTCAGGTTGTCGCTCGATGGCTTCAGGGTGTCGAACGCGTCCGTTAGGTGGTGCTACCAAAGGTTTGCGTTCGATCCCGCCTGAAAGGGGACATGAACCTCTGCCCTGCGCCGCCTGAAAGGGGTCATGAACCTCTGCCTTTGAAGAGGACGCTGGAAAAATTGGTTGACTTGGGTGGACAGGGCGGTAGGATGATCGGCGGGTG
>CAYNVI010000239.1:0-7331 GCA_964400585.1 uncultured Pirellulaceae bacterium
GCGATCGCTTTTGTTTGGCTGCTGCGCCTGGAGTCTGCCAAAACGGCTTTCCACCACCGAGATAGCGTTAGATCGCAGCCGAACGTGTGTCTTCACCGTGAGGGATCCGGTATCGTTCACCTCCACACATCTGTACGCTAACCTCGCTCAGTATCAGCTAGGCACTGACCCCCGACGGGGCGGCTAGGCACGGGCGGCTAGGCACTGACCCCTGGTGGGGGCGCAAAAAAAACGCCCGCCTTGCGACGCGAGGGCGTGCACAAGGCGGGCGATTTTGGCTCGCTATCTGGCCGGCCGCCGCGGAAGCTTACTCGCGGGGACGAATGGCACCGGTCAGTCCCGAGTAGTCGACACGGTCCGAGCCGTGCCACAAGGGCTGACCGAGTTCAACGCGCCGGCGAAGCACTTCGATCTTGTCCTGCGAGCCGGCCGGAGCATCGGTCCGAGCGAAACCATTGTCCTCCTGGGGGACGAAGTCTTCGTCGTGCCCGTAGCGGAGGATCGCTTCAAAAACGTTTTTGCAAGAACTCATGTTTCAAGTCCTGAAGAAAAAAAGGGTACGGATTGGATATGATTAAGGTGCGGCAACCGGAGTGGCGGAGGCTTCGGTCGAGGACCGGTCCGCTCGTGGCGACAACCTTCCGGGTGAAGAGGAAATACGAGCACCGGCGGCGGTCCTTGGACCGACGTGGCCGCGTTTAAAATCCTCTCACGACCGCTACATGGGAAACGCAAACGACGCGTCGACCCCTTCGCAGGAACCGCTGTCGTATCAAGTCATCAGGGGTCAGTCCTCGATTCGAGATTGCGCAAGGCAACCGGAATCGAGCCAACAGCCGAGCGAGCTAACGGAAAAAAAGAGTCCGTCGGCTTGTGTAGCGGCTCGACCGATACGCTGCGATTATTACCTCAGCATAGGCTGAGTCAAGAAAATTGTGTGGCGATGCTTGCCACTAGAGCCCCTCGCGTTGACCGCCAGCCCGTGCTGCGGCAGTCTTCAGATCCCGCTGGAGATGGAGACGTTCCGAACAGCGAAGGGCGGTTTCGGCGCGGCAGAATGGTCCCGCGCCAACCCGCCTTGACAGTCAGTGGGAGGATGGATTGCGTTAAATTGCTCTTAAGGATCTTTAAGCTTCCAGTAAGACCCGTCGACGGAGTCTTCCCAATCCAGGACAGGAAGCCGCCCTTGGCTGCCCCCAACCGGTCCATCGGGCTGGTTAGCGGACGGAAAAGTTTTCAAAATTTCTTCGAGAAAATCTTTGGCGAGCGGGAAGTTCGCGTGCGGAAATGCTGACTTAACCCGCTTTTTTTCGCTTGTTTGCCGGGTAAGCCGGACCAGGAGAATCGACCGATGTGGACGCAAACGACCGTGCGATTAAAGTCCCGACAGCGGGGATTCCATCTGATCACCCAGGAAGTCGCGGAGGCGCTCGAGGAGCTCGAACACGTCGAGGTCGGGTTGCTGCACGTCTTCATCCAGCACACCAGTGCTTCGCTGACGCTCAATGAGAACGCTGACCCTGATGTCCGCCAAGACTTCGAGACGGCGATGAACGCGATCGTCCCCGAATCGTTGCCCTATGTCCACACGTTGGAGGGGCCCGACGATATGCCAGCCCATGTGAAAGCCTCCTTGTTGGGCAACAGCGTTTCGATCCCGATCCGTGAGGGGCGGCTGCAGCTGGGGACTTGGCAAGGGATCTACCTTTGCGAGCACCGCGATCGCGGCGGATCCCGCACCCTGGTCTTGACTCTTCAGGGCGAACGCGAGGGGTAGGCTTCAGTTGCTTCCCGTGACGCCGGCGTCCAATAAGCCGTGGACGTAAGCCTGCCACGCGGGATCGACGTCGGGGAAGCCGACCTCGCTGAGCGGCTGGCCGAGCGCTTGCCGCATCGCATTGTGCATCAAGTACCGTCCGCGTTGGTGGGTCATGTGAATCGGGTCGCGGTAGAGCGAGGCGAGGTCCTCCAGCGGCGCCTCCCCGGCGGTGATGTCGGCGGCGATGCGGGCCAACAGGACCGTCGTCCGAGTCGCGTCGATTCGCCGGTCAGGGAAACGTTCCTGCAAGCCTTCTCGCAGCGCCTTGAGGTAGCCGGCGCTGTGCGTCATCGTGCCGGTCGCAGTCTCATGGGCGTACTCTTCAGCCCGTGTCGCTTGCCGAGCCCAGCCGCTGTGAAGCACCAGGCGGGCGGTTGGCTGGGCCCGCACCCAATCGCTGATCACGGCCAGGTCCTCTTCTAGCGAGGTGCCGTAGTGCGGCTGCACCACCAGGACGTCAAATTGGCTGCGCCGGAGCGCCCGTGGCCAAGGGACCGAAGAGGCCACGCAGGGACTCTCCGGGTGGTTCGCGATCTCCTGCAAGGACTTGCCACAATCGACATGCCATTCGACGTGCCCGTCGAGTCGCGAGGGAATCGTGTCCCAAGTCAATGAATTCCCGATCAGGAAGATCTTCGTTTGCGGCGCGAGGACCTCGTTGTCCCTGATCGCGATGTTCTCGGCGGGTGTATTGTTGAAGCGGACCGGCGGTACCCCTTCTCCCAGCGTCCACCGATTGTCGCGGACCGTGTTCTGTTTCGCTTGATGGAAGCGCAATGGCGATTTGTCAATCCGCCGGCAGGTATTGTGATGGATGGTCAGCCCCGCCGAACCTTGGTCGAGGAACATCCCATTCGATTCGGCACGCCCCGCGTTGAGCGGGATGTCGGTGATCTGGTTGTGATGCAATTCGCTCTCGGGCTGGCGTCCCAGCGTGTAAATCCCGCCTCCATCGCTGAGGACCTGCATCACGTATTCGATGTGATTGTGATGCACGTCATTGGCCTCGGCGGGACTCGGCCGGTCGTCCCAGATCCAGCCGAGCGAGATCCCAGTGTAGGGACAATCGTGCAGATGATTGTCGGCCACTTCGAGACGGCGATGCAGTCCGCCCCAGATCGCCACCGCACCAGGAAGCACCTGACCACAACGACTGATTTCACAACCGACGACGCGATTGTCGGTCGGGACCTGTTCGGGAGCCTGCTGGTACCAGGGGGCACCCCGTACCTGCCGATTGTTGTCTTCACCGACGTTCAAGGCGTTTCCCCCGATGTCGTCGAACCGGCAGGCGTCGACTTCGCAGTCGACCGCTTGCCGGCCGATTCGCAGCCCGGTATTCCCGAGTCCGCGGAACCGACAGCGACGGACCGCGCAACGATGAGCGATCTGTAGATCGACCGCTGCCGACAGGAAGGGGCGGTCACCGGTTGTCCGGTTTCCTTGGGCGTCACGGGGTTCGTGCATCGTCGCCTGGGCGCCGGCCAGCCCGCCGGGCGGCATCGGAAAACGCGTTCCTGTAAACTCGATCCCTTCCAGCACCAGTCCTTGCAGCGGTTGCTCCGGCGTCCCGGTCGCTTCCAGCAGCCGAGTCCGTTGCGGCAGCTCGACCACAGGTGGCGATGCTTGATCGGGCGATGCTACCATGATCAACTCCGCCGCTTCCGCGTCGATGTACCACTCCCCTGGGCGATCGGCAAAGGCAGGATGTCCTTCCAGCCAATACCGCGGCTGTTTTTCAAAGTGATCGATGGCGTAGTGCGAAGCTTCGCAGCCGATCGGTCCGACGGTGCGGAGCGTGCGGGTCGCCGCCTCGTAGGAAGCGACCGGCAAGCGGCTGCTGGACCAGTCGTGCAGCAAGACAAGGTCACAGGGGGCCGCGGCGACGTCCAAGTCCGCCGGCAGATCGTCGGCTTGGGTCGTGAATCCACTGCGGCGATCGGGAAGGGCCGCCGCAATGCGAAACGTCCCCTGATTGGGGTGCCGGGCGGCGGCCTGCAGATTGCCGCCCCGCAGCACCAAGCGGGGAATCCCCGTCTGCTGCCAGCCGTTGGGGAGAGCGAATCGCCAATTCCCCGCCCCATCGCGGCCGCGGCTCGGCAAGGCCAACCCGGAGGTGAAGACCACGCGTCCCGGCTCGGCGGCCCGGAGCGTCAGGCCGTTGCCGACCGTGGCAGGGTCAAGCCGCAACGGTTCGGCAAAGCGGTATCGGCCAGCGGGAAGTTGTAAGGTCTTGGCCTGTTGATCGCCCCTCGCCCGGTCGCCACGGATTTCTGCCAAGGCCTTCCGGAGGCTGGTCGCGTCGCCGGCTGCAAGCTCGATCGGCGGAGGCTCGGCTGCCTGAACCGACGGCAGACAAACCGTGGTGAGGATCGCCAGGGTGGCGACAAGCGGGCCGCTCGCCAGGGAGGCAAATCGCGTGGGGAACGACGTGCGGCAAAAGGAGTTGGTGGGCATTGAGGAACCTGCGGAGGGGGACGCGGGGGCATGGAAGCCAGGCTTCAGCTGGTTCGTTTCCTTGCAAAGGAAGCTTTGATTTTAGCCTTCCGCCGCGCTGCGTCGAAACGCCCGCGGCGGCGGAAAGGATGGAGCGCAAAAAAAACCACGCAGGACGTCACCCGTTCCCCCCGGCGGGAAGGATGCGGCGACGCGAGCGTGGTTGGTCCGCGAGGCGGGAGAACCGTGCCGGCAGGCGCCGGCCACGGGTCTAGCGGCCGAACAAGCGATGGAACAAGCCACCGCTGTGACACCCTTGCGGTTGGGGCGGGCAGCAAGTCGGCATCGGATCGCAGCAAACCGGCTGCGGTTCAGCGCACGGAACGACTTCGTACACGACGGCGCCGCAGCAGCCATCCGCTCCCATCACCACATGCTCTTCGACCACGGCGTCGTGGTCCATCGGAGCGGGTTGAGCCGTCGGCGCAGCGGCCGCGGCTTCCTCGGCGGGCGCCGGAGGCGCGGCTTGCGATTCGTCGGAGGGCGAAGGTGCCGCGTCATCGCTGTTTGCCTGAGGAGCCTTTTTCATCTTCTCATCCTGGGCGGCTTTCGCATCGGCTTCTTGCTTGGCCGCTTCCGCTTCGGCCTTTTCCGCGGCCGCTTTCTCTTCGGCGGCTTTCTTCTCAGCTTCCGCTTGGGCCTTCATTGCCGCTTCTTTCTTGGCTTTTTCCGCGGCGGCTTTATCAGCCGCAGCTTTTTCGGCCGCAGCTTTGTCAGCGGCAGCTTTGTCAGCGGCAGCTTTGTCAGCGGCAGCTTTGTCAGTGGCAGCTTTTTCGGCCGCGGCTTTGTCAGCTGCGGCCTTCTCTGCCGCAGCTTCAGCCGGTTTGGCCGCTTCCTCAGCGGCTTGTTCGGCGGCGGCAGCCTGGCTCGCCGGTGTGGTTTCGTCTTGTGCGGTGGCAAGTTGGTGTTGGAAGCCCGCGGCGGCGACAAAGCCGAGCGTCAGCAATCCAAACGTGAGGGTCTTGGGACGTCGCATTACGAATCTCTCCTGAAGAAAATCAAAGGTGTCAAAGGTGTCAAAGGTCACGGCCGACGTCAGCGGGAGCGCCCGTTTATCGCCTGGCGGCCGGACAACGTGGACGGGCGCCGCAGCGGCCAAATCCCGCAGATGGCATTCCAAAATAGTTGCGGCGAACGGACGAAGCGCCTCTTTTCCGTGGGAATTGGTGCCCGGGGTCGCGCTGCGGTCCCCGAAAATCCGCGCAGGCGGTTGATTCCGCAGCGCCTCGATCACACCGGCTGGGAGGAAGGTGGCTGAGTGTCGCGTTGGGCTGGCCCTCCCCTCGCTGAGGCTCTGACCCTCCCTGGACTGACCCTCCCTGGACTCTTAAGGCTCTGACCCTCCCGGGAGCGTGGGGAGCGTGGCTTCGCGTGGCTGTTCGAAGGGGGCATCTCGGGCGACGCTCCGGTAGACTGAAGAAGCGAATCGACCTTCCTCCGGCCGGTTCCCGCTCGATAGGATGCTTGTCCCGGCTGATTCCGCCCGAGTTCGTCGCCAGCAAGGGTGCTCTGGCCAGGAATTCGATGCCCCTGCCGTCCTCTTGTTCGTCGATCCGCTCCGGGAGCTTACGCCGTGCAGCCTCTCGCCCTTGCCAGTCTCCTGAGCCTCGTCGCCGTCGGGGCCCCCGATCCGGGATCCGGGCGGGCGCCCGACGTCGTGGCCGTCTGCCCGCCCGAGTTCCGTCCGGCGTTGGAGCGTTGGATCACGCGACGGCGCGACGAAGGCATGGTTGTGGCGGTCGTTCCCAGCGGCAGCTCGGCGGCGGCGGTCACCGCGAACATTCAAAGCCTCGCCAGCGTCGATCAGACGCGGTATATCCTCCTGGTCGGCGACTGTCATCTCGATCGCGCCGCGGATCGGAGCGACGCGTCCCGGGAGGTGCCCACGCACTACATCGCCGCCCAGGTGACCGAGCCGTGGGGGACGACGCCGACTTTGCCCGGCGATTTCCCTTATGGCGATCTGGATGGCGATGGGGTTCCGGAAGCCGCGGTGGGCCGGCTGCCGGTCGATTCGGCCGAACAGTTACAGGCGGTGCTTCAGCGGCTAGCCGCTTACGAGGATTCGCGCGATTTGGGTCCCTGGCGCGAGACCGTGCAGTTGACCGCTGGAGTCGGCGGCTTTGGGCTGCTGGCGGACGCCGCGATCGAGTCGGTGACCCGCAGCATGGTCACCAGCCTGCTGCCCGCCACGACAAAGCCGCTGATCACCTATGCCAGTGCCGGCAGCCCCTTCAATCCCGGCCTGCACGCGTTCCACAATACGGTGATCCAGCGGTATGGCGAGGGAGCCCGCTTTTGGGTCTACGCCGGCCACGGATGGGTGACCGAACTCGACCGAGTGCCTGCCCGCGCCGACGGCCAGCCAGTCCTGTGTTGTGATGACGTGGGCCTTCTCCAGTGCGATCCCGCCCGGGCGCCGATCGCCGTCCTCTTCGCTTGCTACACCGGGGCCTTCGATGCGCGGGAAGATTGCCTGGCCGAGCGCATGTTTTTGGCCGGCTGCGGTCCCGTTGCGGTCCTCTCCGGTTCGCGCGTCACGATGCCCTACGGCAACGCTTCGGCGGCGACCGGATTGATCCGTGCGGTCTACGAAGACCGCCCCTCCCGCTTGGGCGATGCTTGGCTGCAGACGTTGCAGGAAATGGCGCGACGTTCTGAAGAGGATGCCGAATTAGCCGACCGGCGTCAGCTGATCGATACTTTGGCCAAACTGATCAGCCCCAGCGGGACGCAATTGGCGAGCGAACGGCAGGAGCACATGCACCTCTACAATTGGTTCGGCGACCCGACGATGCGGCTCCGCCACGCCGAACCGTTGGCGTTGGAGGTGCCGCGGGCGGCCGAGTTGGGAGCTCCGCTGGAGGTCCGTGGCGTGGCCCCCACCGCAGGACGTTTGCAGGTCAGTCTGCGGCGGGCGATCGGGACCGTGCCCGCCGGGACGCCGCCGGAGCGTCGCTACGAAGCGGTCAACCAGCCGGAGATCCTCACGCGAACCGTGGAAATCGACCGCCCG
>CAYNVI010000240.1:0-7282 GCA_964400585.1 uncultured Pirellulaceae bacterium
CGGTCGTTTCTTGGATCACGTCTCGCAGGATGTCGTCGAGACAGTATTGGTTTTCGAAGTCGATCAAGCGGCGCGCCTTGTCGAGGCAGGGGACGCGGCGGCGCATGTCCTCGAACCCTGAATCGGAGCCGTAGACTTCTTCGTAGGCCAGGTGTTCGACGGTGCTGCGACTGCCGGCTAGCTCGATCGTCCGTTCGGCAAGACGGTTGATCGTCGTCTCTTCGTCGTTGCCCAGGTTGATCACTTGGCCCCGGCAGGCGGGCGTCTCCATCACCCGCACGAGCCCTTCGACGGCGTCCCTGACATGGGCGAAACAGCGTGCCTGTTCGCCATCGCCGTAGACTTCGATCGGATGATCCTTCAGCGCCGCCTCCACAAACCGCGGGACCACCATCCCGTATTGTCCCGATTGTCGCGGTCCGACGGTGTTGAACAACCGCACCACGCTGACCGGCATCCGGGACTGTTTCCAGTGGGCCAGGCAGAGGAACTCATCCAGCGATTTCGCGCAAGCGTACGCCCAGCGATGCTTGGTCGTCGCCCCCGTGACGACGTCGTCGTCTTCGCGGAAGGGGACCGCAACCCCTTTGCCATAGACTTCGCTGGTGCTGGTGACGAGGACCGGCTTCCGCAGGCGAGCGCATTCCCGCAACACGCGTTCGGTTCCGCCAAAGATGGTCTCGATCGTTTCGACCGGTCGCTCCATGATCAAACGGACGCCGACGGCGGAGGCAAGGTGGTAGACGCAATCGGCTTCGCGAATCATTTCGCGCACGATCTCGTCGTGCATCACGCTGTCGATCACGATCCGCACATCGGGGTCGCTTTCCAGATGCCCGATGTTTTGAAAGCGGCCGGTCGAGAGGTCGTCCAGCAGCGAGACGCGGAAACCGAGCGCCAGCAAACGCTCGGCCAGATGGCTGCCGATAAAGCCGGCACCGCCGGTGATCAGGGCACGTTGTTTCGTCATCGAAAAGCTGCGGGAGGCCGGCGGTCGGAGGGGGGCAAGCCACGGGAGAAGAGCGGCCGGGAGGAGGGAGCGACGCGACGCCTCTCGTCACCGACCAGCGGCCCATTCCAGCATAGTCGATACGCTGTCCGGTCGTGAAGGGTTCAAGCTGCTTGCGGATCGCGGGCGATCCAGACACTGCAGGGGGCATGGCGGAGGACAAATCGCGACCCGCTGCCCAGGGCGATCCGCCGGAGAATCGAACGATGGCTGTCGCCGACCAGCACCAGATCCGTGGACTGCTTCTGGAGGAAATCGACGATGCCTTCGCCGATGTGCGCCGCTTCGATCGCCTGCGGGCTCAAATCGACCTCCTCCTTCCGCAAAGCTTCGGCGACCTTCGCGGCATGTTCCCGAGCGTGAGCACGCTCCTCCGCTCGATTGATGGCGGCTGCGGGCAGGAGGTCTTGCCGAAAGGTGCGGATGACCGGGACGACGCTGAGTACATGACCGGTGACGCTCTCTCCGAAGTGGAAGGCGCGAAACGGACGGACCAACGGCTCGCTGGGCGTATCGGGGGCTGCCGCCACGGTCAGGTTGAGCGGATCGGGGTTGTCGTTGGTGGGGGGGCGGACCACCAGCACCGAACAGCTCGCTTCGGTCGCCACGTGGTCACTGACACTGCCCAGCAGGATCCGGTCAATCGTCGAGTGTCCCTTGGCGCCGACGACGATCAGGTCGGCCTCGATCTCCTTCGCTTTCTCGACGATGCTGTGACCGATGTGCCCATCGCCGAGGGAGTGCGTAACCGCTGCATTGGCGCCTTCGAACATCCGGGCCACCGCTTCGAAATGCAGCCGGGCTGCCTCTTGCTGCTGCTCGCGAAATTCGGGCAGCCAGGCCGTCGTCCCCGTGCTGGCGCTGGGCGTGGGGACGAAAATGTTGGTCATCACGGTCAGGTCAAGACGTTCGGCGTGAGGCAGCCGCGATAAGAAAGCGGCTGCCTCTTCGGCGTGGGGTGAACCATCGGTGGCGAGTAAAACTTTCATGAAACAACCTGACAGGAAGGCTAAGGAGCGTGCTGGAAAAAAAGGTATCGGGTACCGATTGCGCCTGCAATCGGTACCCGACACGGCTCGACCGTTTGTGGTTATACCGCTTCGACGACGAAAGCGCGTTCGGCTGCCGTCAAGGGCTCGCTCGAGCGGCGCTGTTGGGCCAGGACCTGCAGGTCGGCATCGGAGACGTTCCCTGCCTGTTGGGCGCGTTCGCGGATCCGTTTTTGCAGGACCGCGTCCGGGGCGTCAAAGTGGAGGATGTGAAAGGGAACCGCGGCGGCTTCGGCCAGCCGCTGGAAAGCTTGCCGCTGCGGGCTGTGTAAGAAGGTGGCATCGACCACCACCGGAAAGCCCGCTTGCAGGAGTTGTCGAGCGCGCGTTTCAAGCCGCCGGTAGGTCGCCTCGGTCGCTGCTTGCGAATAGAGCGAGCCGCCCGGTAACGCTTCGGCCGGCAGGTTCCCCAGCCAGCGTTTCCGCTCGACGTCCGAACGGAGGCGAATCGCGCCCCGCTGGGAGATCAGCGGGAAGCTCCCGGTCGATTTGCCGCTGCCGCTGACCCCATGGGTGATCCAGAGCGAAGGCTGGCTGGTGGTGGTCCATGCGGCGGCCAGCTCGATGTGCGCGCGGCAATCGTCCCAGTCGGCCTGCTGCTCCGCCTCCGATTGGCCGGGTTGCCCCCCCCGGATCGCCGCCACCTTGGCGCGGACCAGGGCCCGATAGATCACGTAGAAACGATACAGCGCCAACGCCCCGTAATCCCCGGTCGTTTCGAGGTATGCGTTCAGGAAGATCCGGCTGAGCGGCCGCTGCCCTTGGGCCACCAGGTCCATTCCCAGGAAGCCGGCATCGGCGAGGACATCGATCCAACGCAACGCCGGGTTGAACTCGATCCCGTCGAACGGCACGAATTCGCCGTGCCAAGCGATCACGTTGGCCGCGTGCAGGTCCCCGTGGCATTCGCGGATGAAGCCGTCCCGCAGGCGGGCGGCGAACGCGGCGTGATGCTCCTCCAAAAAACGCTCCGTCCAGCGGCGGAGCGTCGCCAATTCCGTTTGCCGGTCGGCCAGCGGGGCATCGGCGAGGCTGTCGAAGTTAGCCAACGCTTCGTCGCGGACCGTTTGCGGTGTCCCGAAGGAGCCGGCCGGATCAGAAGGCTGGGCGTCTTGGTGGAAGTCCGCCACCCGCTTGGCCAACTGAACGATGGCTTCGTCGTCGACGTCGTGGTGATGAAGATGGTGAAGCAGCAGCGCCTCTTCAGCAAACCGGCGCATCTGGACGGCGTAATCGACGATCGCTCCCGTCCCGCCGATCCGCAGCCCTGCCGGTTCGTCCCGGATCGCCACGACCTCCAGATACAAGCCGTCGACGTAGCGTCCGTTCAACCGGATCTCTTCCTCGCAGCAGCGGCGTCGCTGCTCGAGGGTGCCGTAATCGATGAAGTCGTTTCGGATCGGTTTCTTAACCTTGTAGGCATGCTCTCCACAGAGAAAGACCCAGGAAATGTGGGTTTCGTGGAGGACGACCGGGGTTCCCGCCGGTTCTCCGAAGGTCTCGGGGCGCTGGAGTTCGGCGAGCCGATCGGCGATGGCGGAAGCGGGCGAAGGGGAAGCCATAGGGGGGCCGAGGGAGGGGAAGCGAACGGGTGCGTGGGGAACGGCGCGTGCTTGCCGGGGTCGTGCTTGCCGGGAACGTGCTTGCGGGGAACGTGCTTGCCGGGAACGTGCTTGCGGGGAGCGTGCTTGCCGGGAGCGTTGGGTCACCGGAACCCCCTTCGAAGGAAGTGGGGCAAGCGGGATGCCGCACGCCATGTTTTTCGGTTTGTCGCGCAGCCGATTGTAACAAAGCCGCGGCTGCCGGCGGGACTCCGCTACGGCCCCTCCAGCCGGCATGCTACGATGGGTGCGGAGAACGTTTCGGAAATCGAACGGAAAGCCGCCCAGCGGCACCGCTCGTTCTGTTCTCGCCGCCCGCAGCAGGGGGATCGCTTCGAAGCCTCTTTTCGGAGAGGCGAGGAGGGTGGCCGAACGCGGGTCGTCCGCCGCTGGGAATCTGCCGGGACCACCGATGGCACGCATGGGTAGCGATTTCGAACTGCCGCGCGAGCCGCCGCCGCCGACCGCGGAATCGGCCGTCCGCGCGACCGTATTTCGCGTCCGCGGCATCACCAAGGTCTACCCGATGGGGGAGGTGGAAGTGCATGCCCTGCGGGGCGTCGATCTCGATGTGTATGCTCGGGAGTTCACGGTGCTGCTGGGCCCCAGCGGCAGCGGCAAGTCGACCTTGTTGAATATCCTGGGCGGCCTGGATGTCCCCACGGCCGGGACGGTTCATTTCCATGATCAGGACCTGACCTCCGCCAAGGAGCGGCGTCTCACCCTCTTCCGCCGCGAGGCGGTCGGGTTTGTGTTCCAGTTCTACAACCTGATCCCCAGTTTGACCGCTCGGGAAAATGTCCGCTTGGTGACGGAGGTCGCACCCCATCCGATGGCCCCGGAAGAGGCCTTGGCCATGGTCGGTTTGGCCGATCGGCAGGATCATTTTCCCGCCCAGCTCTCCGGCGGCCAACAGCAGCGTGTGGCGATCGCGCGGGCGATCGCGAAACGTCCGCAGGTCCTGTTGTGTGACGAGCCGACCGGAGCGCTCGATGCCCAGACGGGGATCACGGTGCTGGAGGCGATCGATCGGATCAATCGCGAGCTGGGGACGACCACCTTGGTGATCACCCACAATGCGGCGATCGGGGCGATGGCCGATCGCGTCGTCACCATGCGCGATGGGCGGATTGCCGAGGATCGGCGGGTGCTGGAAAAAACGCCGGTCGATCAACTGGCCTGGTGAGGATGGCGATGCGCGCCCTCGATCAAAAACTACTTCGCGAGTTCTGGCACAGCAAAGGCCAGATGCTGGCGATCGCCGCGGTTGTCGCCTCGGGGGTCGCGGTCTTTGTGATGGCGTTGGGAACGCTTTCTTACTTGCGATCGACCCGCGACGCCTACTACGACCGTTATCGGCTGGCCGACATCTTCGCTTCGCTGCGGCGGGCTCCGCAGTATGTGACGCAGGAAGTGGCGGAGCTCGCGGGGGTCGCCAGTGTGCAAGACCGGATCGTTTCCGAGGTAACGCTCGACGTACCGGGCTTGCCCGAACCGGCGGTCGGACGGCTGATTTCGCTTCCCGATCGCGGTCCCGCTGCGCTGAACGCAACCCACCTGCAACGCGGACGGCGGCCTGACCCCGAGCGTACCGGGGAGGTCCTGGCCAGCGATGCCTTTGTGGAAGCCAACCAACTGGCCCTGGGCGATACGGTTGCGGCCGTGATGAATGGCCGCTTGGAGCAATTGCAGATCGTGGGGATCGCCCTGTCGCCCGAATATGTCTTTCAGGTGCGCGGGGGCGAAATCCTGCCCGATCAAAAACGGTTTGGCATTTTTTGGATGCCGCGCCGCCAGTTGGAAGCGGCGTTCGACATGGACGGCGCGTTCAACGATTTGAATGTGCGGCTGCTGCGGGGGGCCAAGCCGGAGGAAGTGATCGAACGGATCGACCGCATCCTGGAACCGTATGGCGGGATCGGGGCATTTGGCCGCGAGGACCAGGTCTCCGCACGTTTCCTGGCGGATGAGCTCAAACAGCTCCGAGCGACCGCCTTGGTCTCGCCAAGCATCTTCCTGGGGGTCGCGGTGTTTTTGCTGAACGTCGTCCTCTCCCGCCGGATCGCCACGCAACGGGGGGCGATCGCGATCCTCAAAGCATTCGGTTACAGCCAGACGGCGATCGCCTGGCACTATCTCAAAGGGGCCCTGCTGATTTCCGTCGGCGGCGGCCTGCTGGGAGCGGCGGCGGGCCTGCAGATGGGGCGCGGGTTGGCGGGACTCTATACCGAGTTCTATCGCTTTCCGATCACCTCCTATCAACCCGACCCGCGCGTTTTCCTGTTCGCCCTCGCGATCAGCGTGGTGGCGGCCTTGCTGGGCGCTTCCCAGGCGGTCCGGGCGGCGGTCCGTTTACCGGCAGCCGAAGCGATGCGGCCGGCGGCTCCCCGCACGTATCGCCCTGGCTTGCTGGAATGGTTCGGCTGGCATCGTCGGTTGCCGGTCGTTGCCCGGATGATCTTGCGCGGGCTGAGCCGCCGCCCCCTGCAGGCGTTCCTTTCTTCGGCGGGCATCGCCTGTTCAGTGGCCGTGCTCGTGTTGGCAGGCTTCGGCAGCGATGCCTTGGAATTCCTGATCGATTTCCAGTTCGTGCGGACTCAGCGGCAAGATATGCAGGTCAGTTTCTACCAGGTGACCTCGCCCGCGGCCCGGTTCGATCTGGCGCATCTTCCCGGGGTCCAGCGGGTGGAACCGTTTCGAGCGGTCCCGGTCCGGATGCAGCATCAGCACCACGACTACCGCACCAGCATCTTGGGGTTGGAACCGGAACGCGAGCTGTTCCGCCTGCTCGATACCGACGGCCGGCCGATCACGATCCCGCCCCAAGGCATCGTGCTGGGAGACCAGTTGGCCAAGACCCTCGCGATTCGCCCGGGCGACCGGTTGACCGTCGAAGTCCTGGAAGGGGAACGTGCGGTCCGGGAGCTGGAGGTGCGTGCGTTGGCGACGGAGTATGCCGGGATGGGGGCCTACATGCGGCGGGAGGCGCTCCATCGGTTGCTCCGTGAAACCGATGCCCTCTCGGGAGCCTACCTGGCGGTCGATGCGGCCCAGCAGGAGGCGCTCTACCGCGAACTGAAGCAGACGCCGCGGGTCGCCGCCGTCACGGTCAAAACGGCGATGGTCGATCAGTTTCGCAAGACGATCGCCGAGAACCAATTGACGATGCAGTCGTTCACGTTCTTTTTCGCGGTCGTGATCGCGGTGGGGGTCGTCTACAACACGTCGCGGATTTCGCTGGACGAACGGAGCCGGGAACTGGCGACGTTGCGGGTGATCGGATTTACCCGCGGCGAGGTTTCCGCCATGCTGCTAGGCGAACTCGCGATTTTGACCCTGTTGGCGATTCCCCTGGGATGGGTGCTCGGCTACGGATTCTCCTACGCGATGGTCCGAGCGTTCGCATCGGAACTCTACCGCATCCCCTTGGTGATCACGCCGGCCAGTTATTTGCGGGCGGCGTTGGTGATCCTGCTGGCCTCGATCGCCAGCGGTTTGGTCGTTCGCCGCCGGCTCGATCAAGGGAAGCTGGTCGATGTGCTGAAGCGGCAGGAGTAGGAAAGTTGGCAAGCCGGCAGTCATCGCGCCGCGGAGGCGCGCGGTTCCGTCGTCTGCAGCCTGGG
>CAYNVI010000241.1:0-7276 GCA_964400585.1 uncultured Pirellulaceae bacterium
CACCCCGGGCTGTTCCAACCGCTCGCCGGGGCGGTGGGACGTTGGCTTGCCCGCGGCATCCCCGCGCAACTGGATCTTTTTTGCACCGCCCCCCGCTGCCAGAGCCGCGTCATCTTCCTGCAGTCGGACGAAGACCGCTTGGTCCCTCCTTCCCTGCAACGCGAGGTGCGCAAGCGGTACGCCGGACCGTGGCAGTTGCTATCGATGCCCGGCTTGCAGCACCACGAGCCCCCTGCGGAGACGGACCGTGCGCGGCTCGCCGATCTGCTCCCCTGGCTGTGGGAAGAGGGCGGGGGCCCCGGGAGCCACTGAGAAGATCGAGAAGGGAGGGGGAAGCAACCACGTATTCGACCGAGAGCCGATAAACGTCGACTGCGTCGTGGTCGAGGATTGGTCCGGTGATGCTCGCGGCGTTTCGATTACGAGCAGGAAGCGGCGTTGACCGCCCACCCCCGGCCTACTCGTCGGACCGGGATTGCGCTTCTTGCAAGAGGGAAGCGAGATGCTGATCGAGCAGCGACGCCGGGATGGCATAGGTGATCACGCGTCCGGCACGGGCGATATTCATCCCAACAACGCGTCCCTGCGAATCGAGGATCGGCCCCCCGCACTGGTCGGGTTCCAGCGGCGTATCGTGCTGGAAGACCTGTTCGAAACCGCTGAGGCGTTTGCTGCGGGCCCCGTTGACCCGCGCGTCATTCTCCGATTCCTGCAGCAAGCTGAAATCGCGGATCAAGGCTTTGATCTGCAGCGATTCTTCCTCGCGTGCGATCGTCAGCCGCACGCGTTCGCCGGGGTAGCGATCGCGGAGGATGGCGATCACGGCTTCGCGTCCTGCGGTCGGCTGATCATCGACCGCGATGATCCGATCACCGGCCAGCATCCCCGCTTCATCGGCCCCGCTTTCCGGCCACACGCCCTCGACGCGGGCCCGTCCTTGGCCGTCATCGCGGAGCACGACGCCCAGCCGTCCCACATGCTTCACCTCCCGCGGCAAGACGCCCATGACCCCCAACCCGATCGGACGTCCGCCGCGACCGACGCTGACCAGGAAGCTGGCGACGGCCGGCGACGTCTCGCTGAACTGCAGCGGTTCGATCTGCTGCAGACCTTCGACCGCCAGCAACGCCAGATCCGACGTGCGGCGGGTCGCCACCAACCGTGCCGTCAAGAGACGCTGGTCGGCCAACCGCACCCGCAGCGGTTCCTCGGTCAACTCGCTTCGCTTGGTCAGGACGAAGCCTTCCGGGGACACAACCATCCCCAATGACACGGGCTTGCCGCCACAGACCACTTGGACCGTCGCCTCGCCCGCGTCCCGCACCAACGGCTGCAGCAACTGCATCATCGGTCCATTGTCGCGACGACTGGTAAACCGTGTTCCAATCGCCTGCTCAAGCCAATACGGTTTGCCCAGGTCCTGGGCGGGAACCGGTGACGGCAGCAGCATCACCAGGAACACGGCGAGCAGCCATGCCGCGGTTCCCCGGCGGGCGAAGGTTTGACGATGCGATGACCGTGGCCTCACTTGCCAGCGGGTCGGATCCGAGCCGAGGGGAGCGTCCAGCGGGGGCATCTTGTTCTCAACCAAAGAGGAAGCGAGGGGAAAGCAGACATTCACGAGCGGGGATCGCGTCCGATCTGCACGACCAACCGTTTCGATTCGTCCCCGCGGGTGATCCGGATCACGATCCGTTTGCCGGGCATCGTTTGCGCCACGGCTTGCTTCAACGATTCGAAATCACTGATGACCGTCTCGCCGAACTGCTGGATCACATCGCCTCGCTGGATCCCGGCCTTTTCGGCGGGAGAACCGGCGCGGACCGCTTCGATCTCCGCCTGGTCCGAGGCGGTCGTTCCTTGGACTCCCAAGATGGGCCGGAAACCGGGAAGGTAACCCCACGCTTTGCCGGCCGCCAGCTTGCCCCAGCTTTGATCGTAATGGTGGACGGGGACATGGAGGTTATCGCTGATATCGTTGCCGATCCGCGAATGGATTGCGATCAATCGCCCCCACATATCGAACAGCGGCCCACCACTGTCGCCCCCGATCAAGGCGCAATCGGTCACCAGCGAATCGTCGCGGACCACCAAAATCCGTCCCACGCGGGTGACGACCCCGCGGGAGGGATCGAAGCCACCGGGATGTCCGGTGGCGATGCACCACATCCCGGGTGTCAGCGATTCGCTGCTGCCGAGGGAAGCGTGGGGCCAAGGCTCTCCGTCGTTCTGCCCCTCGTCGATTTTGACCAAGGCCGCATCGACCGCCCGGTTCATCCCGAGCGTCGTGGCGGTCACGATCCGACCATCATGCAAGGTCAAGCGGATCGACAAGCCGGGCCGTTCGGCAACGTGCGCGGCCGTGAGAACAAAGCCATCGGCGGTGATGATCGCCCCGCAGCCTTGCGTCGAGCCGACGTGAACGCCATCGGGACCGCGGCCCAAAATCTGCACGTTGACCGTGCAAGCTTCGGCCCGCCTGGCGACCGCTTGCTGCTGGGCTTCGAGTTGCCGCAGTTGATCGAGCGTCGTCGGCACCTTGCCCTCTTCCAGCACCTTCGTCAGGACTTCGGCGGGCGGTACGAAAGTCGACCCGCCATCCCCTTTCATCGCCGAAGTCAGCGCGATGCCGTTCGGTGAAGCGGCGGCTTCCCGTTGCTGGGCGAGCCCGACGGAGGCGGGCAGCCACAGGGCCAACCCCAGCAGCACGAGCCCCCCCGCGGCACCGCGGACCGACCGCTCGAGCAACCCTCGCAGCCGGGCGAGCGCCCGCGGCCCGACCGAACCACCCTTCTGGTTAGACTCTCCCCCCAACCGCAGGGAACTGGCAGGTCTCATAGTGTGCATAGCACCTCCCCCATACCTTCACAAAATGCGTTTGGATCAGGACGCGTGTTGGAATTGGGCTCGGATCCCGGTATCTCATCGGCGAGAAGCCGGTAAAACAAGCGTTTCCATTCTGACCGCATTCTGCTGGCAAGGCAAATCGAACATGCTCCCCGACGGTCCGGCCCCCCCTGCGACGTCCCCGCGTTTGTCAGGAACCACTTTGATTTTTGGCTGCGGCTATCTCGGTCGGCGGGTCGCGGCGGCCCTGCATCGCCAGGGGGAGGAAGTCGTCGCGGTGACGCGTTCGCCCGCCCGCGGGGCAGCGTTCGCACGCGCGGGATGGACCCCCTGGGTGGCCGATTGGAATGATCGACGCACGCTCCGGGGATTGCCGCCGCACGGGCGGGTCCTGGTCGCCGTCGCCTACGACCGCCAGTCGCGGTATTCCCGCTACGAGACGCAGGTATTGGGGCTGCGGAACGCCTTGCAGCAGACCGACCCGGCGGCCGACCTTTGCTACATCAGCTCGACCGGCGTCTTCCATCAGACCGATGGGCGGTGGGTCGATGAGCATTCTCCCTGCCGCCCTCCGCGGGAAGGAGGCCGTACGCATCTGGAAGCCGAAGCCTTGCTGCACCGCCTGCGGCCGCGGTCTCCCTGGACCGTCCTGCGTCTGGCAGGGATCTACGGCCCCGGTCGGGTCCCTCGCGTCGGTGACGTGCTGGCCGGTCGCCCGCTCGCCTCGCCGCGTCACGGTTACCTCAATCTGATCCACGTGACCGACGCGGCACGGGCCGTGCTCGCCTGCTGGCAACACGGCCCGACCGATCGTCTCCGCCGCTACCTCGTCGCCGACGGGCACCCGGTGGTGCGGGAGACGTTCTACCGCGAAATCGCCCGCCAGAGTGGCAGTCCGCCGCCCCAGTTTGTCGACCCGCCAGCGACCTCGGGGGCTTCGGCACGGAGCGAGAGCAACAAGCGGATTTGGAACGCTCGGCTCCGTCACGAGTTGCTTCCCCAATTCCAGTTTCCCTCTTATCGAGAAGGCTTGGCGGCGATCCTGGAGTCGCGGAACCGCGAAAAATCCCTAGACTGATGACTCTTTTGGTGGCTCGACCGGAGCCCTTTTTCCTGCAGCACCGACTGGAGATCTGTTGACGATGCTGGCCCACAAGCCCCTTTTTCCCGGCGTAATCGAGTTGAACTTCCAAGCAGGGGAAGTTCTCGGCTGCAACGTCTATCTGGTCTTCGATGCCGACCAATGGGTGCTGATCGATATCGGCTACGACGACACGGTCGAAGATTTTGTCGAAATCGTCCGGCAACTCGATTTCCCGCTTTCCCACTGCAAGACCCTGATCGCGACGCACGCCGACGTCGACCATATCCAAGGGCTCGCCAAGGCAAAACAGTTGCTGCGGACCAGCGTCACCGCGCATCCCAACGCGGTCGGTCCGTTGCAAACCGGAGACAAGCTGACCACGCTGGCGGAGATCAAACCGCAAGGACTCGAACTGGAAATGCCGCCGGTCGAAATCGAACACCAGGTCAACGACGGGGATCGGATCACGGTCGGCAAGCTCGAACTGGAAGTCTGGCACACGCCGGGGCACACCGACAGTCAACTGGCGTTTCGCCTGGGCGACATCCTGCTGAGCGGCGATAACATTTACCGCGACGGCTGCGTCGGCGCGATCGACGCCCACCACGGCAGCGACATCAAAGCCTTCATCCGATCGCTGGAGCGGATTCGAGACAGCGGCGTGAAGTGGCTGCTGCCGAGTCACGGGCCGATGTTCCGCAACGATCCGAAGATGCTGAACAAGACGATCGAGCGTGTCCGCGGTTACCTGACGATGGCCGATTTCGGCACGCTGGCCGAATCGTGGCCGCTGATGGACGAATGGGAAGACGAAGTCGCCGAGGGGATTTTGCCCGAAGGGCTCTAGCGTGAGGCATGGCGCGGGACACCGTCCCGTCGCCAAACTTTCCCGGAGATTCTTTGCGGACGCATTCTCGCAGCGATAGATTGAAGATTCCTTCCGCTCTTTGCGGGGGCTCTTCTCGTCTTCTCCCCTGCTGAGGTGCCAACGATGTCGATCCTGCTTTGGAATCGTGCCCGCCTGATTCCCCCCATCGTGGCCCTCGCTTGGGTCTGCGGTCCGGTTTACCAAATATCCGCAGACGATCCCGATACGGCGGCGCCAGCAGCTCGCGATTCTGTCCGTCCCGATCCATTAAGCGTCCCACCTGCCGGCGACGATCCGTTCGGGGCTCACCCCGCGTCCCCTCGTGCTAGCAGGCCCGGTCCATGCGGCCGCCTGTCCACCATGGCCGATCCGTTTGGAACCCCATCGGGCGGGCTCGCCAGATCCTCTGGCCGGCCTTCCGAGGCGGATGCGGTGACCTCGTCAGGGCTCTGCTCGGCGACGGCGCAGCGGGTCGCCATAGAGTTAGACCAGCCGATCAACGTGACGTTGCCGGCGACCCCGATCGCGGAACTCGCCACTTTGGGGGAGCAACTGGAGTTGCCGGTGCTGATTGATCCTCACGGGATCGAAGCGGCGGGAAGCCAGGGTTCGACGGCCGCGATCAAGGCAAACGGGTTGCCGCGGCGGACCGTGCTTCGTCGGTTGCTGCAGCCGTTGGCGCTGCGCGCGGTGGTGACCGATGACGGGCTGCTGATCACCGCGGACACGGAAGAACTCGCGCGCCGCGGCATCGGCACCAGCCGCTGGCTCAACGTCGATCAGGACGCAGCCGACGCGTTGGAAGCAAAACTCGACCAGACGGCGACGCTGAGCGGCTTCTTCGAGGAATCACTCGATCAGGTCGTCGGTCGCATCAGCGAATCGCTGGGAACGACGGTGGTCATCGATCGCCGCGCCCTGGAAGAGATCGGCTTGACCGCCGACGTGCCGGTCACGATCGACATCGCCGAGGTCAGCCACCGCACTTACCTTGCGGAGCTCCTCGCCCCTCTCGATTTGACCTACCAGAATCGCGGCGAGCTCTTGGCGATCACCACGCATGAGGCAGCGGAGGCACGGTTGTTGTCACGGCTCTACTGGCTGGATGCCACGGGTTTCAACGGCGATCCTGCCGCACTGATGAAGGCGATCCAGGCCACTATCCACCCGTCCAGCTGGGACATGATGGGAGGTCCCAGCGTGATGGTTGTGCTCGAGTCGAAAAACCGGCCCGCCTTGCTCGTCTCAACCACCAGCCAAGTGCATGCAGCAATCGGCCGATTGCTGAAACAGCTGCGAGAACAGACGTTCGGTCCGACGACGGCGACACGGCACCCCCCACGGCCACCGGCTCGCCGCGTCTTTCCTCCGTCGGCCCAGGGGCGAACGCCGGCGAGCGACCCGGCCTCGGCGGCCGACTCGGGTGGCATCTTTTAGGGGGACCCCTCGGCCGGTTTTCATTGAACCGATCGTCCCGATGGTGCCGATAAGAACGGTACAGCGGATTCACTGGGTGCTGCGGGAGCGGGCGAATGCCGACGATCGCAGCATCCGCTGGAGGGAACCGCTGTCCGCAAGCCTGTTCCGCGCCGCCTCGACTGCGGTCGCCGCTTCTGCATACCGATAACGATCCCGGGGGATCCGCTCATGCTTCGCCGTCTGCTTCTTTCCACCGCCATCCTGGCTGGCCTCGCTGCGGGGCTCGCCCCCGAGGCCGATGCCGAGCAACGCGCCTACGGTCGCTCCTGGGGCGGACACGCCAGCAGCCGCGACTGGAACCGCTTTTACCATTACCCGTACGTCTACTACCCGCAGAATTTCTACGGGCAGGAGTACTACCAGAGCAGCGACAGCATGTACTTCCGCTATCCGCCCGAGATGCGGATCCCGGTCTACAACAAGAAGTGGCACAACTATTATCCGTCGAGCCGCCGCTTCCACTCGGGCCACCATTTCAATCTCGACGTCTTTTAGGATCGCTCCGGATGGCTCCGCGGGCTCGTGGCAGCAGTCTCCGACCGCTCGGCCGATTACTCGATGCCTCGCCGCAACCGGTCTGGGTGTTCAATCCGGCCGGTGAGTTGGTGTATGTGTCGGCGGCCTGCGGCGGCTGGTTACAAGTCGACCCGGAAGCGTTGCTGGCGGCGAGTCGCCGCGACCGCGGGGCCAAGGGCGGCTCCCTTGCTCTCGACGAGTCCCCGTCCGCCGGGCACCATGAGGCGCTCGTTCAGGCGCTCTCTCCGCCCCCCGGTTTAACGGAACGACGCCAGCTGCTGCATCGCATCGAGCTTCCGCCGCGACCGGCCGCCGCGACCGCGGACGCGGCATCCCTCAGGGCGGAGGACGCGTCGATCGCTTGCTTCTTGGCGCTGGATGGTCCCGACGGGCTGTTTGTCCTCGCGACGCGGGGGCCTTTCGTCAGCGGACCGATCTCGACCGATATCCAAACCGGTTTGGATATCGGTCGAGATCGGTCC
>CAYNVI010000242.1:0-7250 GCA_964400585.1 uncultured Pirellulaceae bacterium
GTGATCTTCTCTTCGGCCTGCTTGCTGAACCGATGAGCATGCACCGTCAGCTTCTTGGTCAGCTCGCCATCCCCCAGGATCTTCAGTTCGTCAAACATCCCCTTGGCGAGGTGCTTGGCGGCCAGCGATTCCAGGGTCACCTCGGCGCCCTCGTCGAATGCCTTTTCCAGGTCACCGACGTTCACGCCAAAGACGCTGATACCAAAGCGGTTGTTGAACCCGCGTTTGGGAATCCGCCGAATCATCGGCATCGCCCCGCCCTGGAAGCTCGGCTGACGCGAATACCCGGAACGGCTCTGGGCACCTTTGTGCCCCCGACCGGCGGTCTTTCCGTGTCCGGAACCGGTCCCGCGGCCGATGCGTTTGCGTGACTTGTGCTTGCTTACGCCGCGATTGACGTCATCAATATTCATCGTTTTTCTCTTTTTCAAATCTCCGGCGCCGAGTCGAGCTCGCGACCAGGAAGAAAGCGTGTTAGGCGTGTGTCGGCGTTTCCAGTTCCACCCCGCGAAGGGCGGCGATCTGCTCGCGGGTCCGCAGCTTCCTGAGGGCATCAAGCGTCGCCTTGACCAACGTCACCGGGTTATTGGTCCCGTAGCTCTTGGTCAGGATGTCGTGGATGCCCGTGGCCTCGCAGACCGCACGGACCGCCTGACCGGCGATGATCCCGGTACCCGCCCCGGCAGGGATCAACAGCACCTTGGCCGCCCCGAATTGTCCCCACACTTGGTGCGGGATCGAGCCTTCCACCAGCGGCACGTCGATCATGCTCCGGCTGGCTTGCTTCTGCGCCTTGTTGACGCTGGGCGGAACCTCGTTGGCTTTGCCATAGCCCCAACCGACTTTCCCTTTGCCGTCTCCCACGACGACCATCGCGGCAAAGCTGAACCGGCGGCCCCCTTTGACCACGGCGGCACAACGTTTGATTTTGACCACTCGATCGAGCAGATCACCCTGCAGGGGGCTGTCGTCTTGGCCTCGACCTTTACCGCTTTTTCTTGCTTTACCCATGGGACTACAACGTGGGAGAGAGGATAAGGTTGACAACCGGGCGGCGTTGCCAACCGGGCCGTGTGCCGCATTGCGGGACGGAAGGGATGGATGATGGGGCGGCCGCTAGAATTCCAGACCCGCCTCACGAGCTGCCTCGGCGAACGCACGCACTCGCCCGTGGTACCGCGAAGCGCCTCGGTCGAGCTTCACCTTCTGGTAGCCTGCTTCGATCGCTTTGGCGGCCACCTGTTTGCCGACGGTCGCCGCCGCATCACAGTTGCCGCCATGACCGACCGAGTCGCGCACGTCTGTGTCACGTGTGCTCGCGCTCACCAGTGTCTTGCCGGCATCGTCGTCGACCAACTGGGCGGCGAAATGCTTCAGGCTTCGATGCACCGAAAGCCGCGGGCGCCCGGCAGAGCCCCGCAGTTTATTCCGCACGTGGCGGCGGCGACGGAGCCGCTTGACACCTAATTTCTTATTCTTGTCCATAACGTATCACCAATCGCTGTTACTTGCTGGCCGCCTTACCCGGCTTGATCTTGACCTGTTCGCCCTGGTACCGAACCCCCTTGCCCTTGTAGGGCTCGGGCTTCCGCAGGGACCGCACTTCGGCGGCGAACTGACCCACCCGCTGCTTATCGCAGCCGCGGACGACGACGTGCGTCTGATCGGGGCAGGTCACCTCGAGATCTTGCGGGATCTTTTTGTGCAATTCATTCGCATAGCCGACACGCAGTTGCAGCGTATCACCCGAGATCGCACAGAGGTAGCCGACGCCGACGACTTCCAAGCGTTTCTCGTAACCTTCGGTCACCCCCTCGACCATATTCCGCACGATCGCCCGGCTGAGCCCGTGGAAGGACTTGGATTCTCGCTCGTCATCGCGGCGGGTGACGCTGATCTCGCCCTCTGCGACGGTGATCGTGATTTCCGGACGGTGTTGGAACGTCAGCTTCCCTTTGGGACCTTCGACGCTCAGTGTCCGGCCATCGACCGAGGCTTGCACCGAGGAGGGAAGGGTAACGGGTTTATTGCCGAGGCGACTCATGGCTCTGCACTGCAACTACAAATGTTCGGTTCTGCGAAAACGGTTCCCAAAGGAACCCCAACGGGGGCGGAGGCAAGCCATCGGCGTGCCTGCGAGCGGACCGGGTCTAAGCGACTTCGGCCAACACTTCGCCACCCAAATTCTGCTGACGGGCTTCGCGATCACTGATCACGCCCCGGCTGCTGCTGATGATCTGAATCCCCAGCCCACCCAGGACGGGGCGAAGTTCCCGGCTACGCGAGTAGCGTCGTCGACCGGGGCTGCTGATCCGACGAATCGAGGTGATCACCCGCTCGCCATTGGGGCCGTATTTCAATTCAATCCGCAGCAGCGGCGAAGGCGTGGCTTCCACCTCCGCCCAGTCCCAGATGAAGCCTTCGCGCTTCAGCACGTCGGCAACGCCCCGCTTTACGCGGCTCATCGGAACGTCGACAAACGGTTTTTCCACCCGCACGGCATTGCGGATCCGCGTCAACATGTCTGCAATTGGGTCGGTCATCATGGTATACGGTTCCCCTTACCAGCTGCTCTTGCGGACGCCCGGAATCAGGCCGCCATTCGCGAGGTTGCGAAAACAAATCCGGCAGATGCCAAACTTGCGGTAGACGGCTCGCGGGCGGCCGCACAAGTTGCAACGGTGTTCTTGGCGAGTCGAAAACTTCGGAACCCGCTTTGCCTTTGCGATTTTTGATTTGCTTGCCACTGCGCGGCTACCTATCGGTTACGAATCGGGTCATGGCGTGAATGTAAAACGATTATTTTCGCGAGCCTGGCGGCTCGTCGACGCGACCTAAGCCAAGGCTCAGGAAGAACTGCAGTCTTGGCAAACTCCCTCGTCCAGGAAACCCTTCTGCAAGGGACGGGCGAACGGAGGAAGTTCTGTCTGAACCTTACTAAGCGGCGCCGCTTTTCTTTTTGTCGGTGCGGAAAGGCATGCCCATCTGCGTCAACAACTCACGGCCTTCTTCATTGGTCCGGGCCGTCGTCCCGATCGTGATGTTCATCCCTTGGGGCCGAGTGAACTTGTCTGGGTTCAACTCGGGGAAGACCAATTGCTCGGCCAATCCCATGCTGTAATTGCCCTGCCCATCGAACGCCTTACCATTGATCCCGCGAAAGTCCCGCACCCGCGGCAACACGATGGCGATCAAGCGATCGAGGAATTCGAACATCCGTTGGCGACGAAGCGTCACCATGCAGCCGATCGGCACCCCTTCCCGTAGTTTGAAGTTCGCCACCGATTTGCGGGCAACCGTGTACACCGGCTTTTGACCCGCGATCTGCGTCAGGGCTTCGTAGGCGGTGTCGAGGATCTTCTTGTCACCGACGGCGGCGCCCACGCCCATGTTCAGCGTGATCTTCTCGAACCGCGGAACCTGGTGCAGGTTTTTGTATTGGTATTTGTCTTGAAGCGCCTGGCGGACTTCCGACTGGTACTTGGCCTGTAGCCGGGGAGCTACTTGCGACATGGGATTCTTCTCTTACTTGTGCCCGGCGAATTTGGTCGGGCTGATGAACTGCAATGAACGGGGGTGGAGGAACGGACCAGGGTCCCTACGCTTTGGCGTAGCGGGCCTTGGCAGGACTGATCTGCCCGAGGCTCGTTCCGGTCGCCTTGGCAAAACGCTCTTTGCTGCCGTCATCCAGGTAACGCACGCCGACCCTGGTCGGCGTGCCCGTCTGCGGGTCGACCAGCATCACGTTGGAGGCGTCGATGGGCATCTCTTTGTTCAGGCGACCGCCCTGAGGATTCTTTTGACTGCGGCGGACATGTTTCCAAACCCGGGCGGCGCCTTCCACCAGGACTTTGCCTTTTTCTCGATCGACCTTTAGGACCTTGCCTCGGTGCCCTTTGCTGGCACCGGCGATCACGACAACTTGGTCATCAACTCGAAGCAACACGATTGTTGTTCCCAAAAAACACGAAATGGAGGGGGCTGCGGGTGGTCGCCGCGGGGCTAGACCACTTCGTTGGCCAAGCTGACGATTTTCATGAAACTGCGATCACGCAACTCCCGGCCGACCGCTCCGAAGATTCGAGTGCCGCGGGGCGACTTGTCTTTGTCGATCAACACGACGGCGTTGCTGTCGAACCGGATGTAGCTGCCGTCGGGACGGCGAGTGGGCTGCTTGGTGCGAACCACCACGGCGCGGACGATGGTCTTTTTCTTGACGTCGCTACCGGCAATCGTGCTTTTGACGCTACACACGATGACGTCGCCCAAGCGGGCAAACCGTCGACGCGAGCCGCCCAGCACTTTGATGCACATCACTTGACGTGCACCCGTATTATCAGCGACATCCAATCTTGATTCTTGTTGGATCATGGCACCCAGGCCGCAACTTTAAACGTGTTTCAAATGGAGGAATTGACCAAAGCGAAAAGCAGACGACGCGTTAGCTTTCGCCACCTTCGGCCGACGCCTGATCCCCGGGCTCCGCCGTCGATGATTCATCGCCGCCGATGTGTGCCGCTTCGATCGCTTCGGCCTCGGCGGCGGTCTTCCGAGCCGCTCGCAGGGCCGCCAGGTCGACGGCGGTACTCTTTTCGATCACACGCGTCATCTGCCACCGCTTCAGCTTGCTCAGCGGACGCGATTCGATCAGCTCGACTTTGTCGCCCGCGGCCGACTCGTTGTTCTCATCGTGGGCGTAGCAGACCGTGCGACGACCTACGTATTTTCCATACTTCGGGTGCTTGACCAGACGATTGATCTCGACGCGACGAGTCTTGCTCATCTTGTCGCTGGTAACGATCCCGGTGACGACGCGCTTCGGCATAGGATTACGACTTGGATTTTGTTAAGTAAGTGAATGCAGTCGGAACGACAACCAGCTCACGAGCTGGCCGGGGCCGAGGCGGCCTTGGCCCGTTCAGTCTGGAGCGTCCGCACACGGGCGATCAGTCGACGGTTCTTCTTCAGTTCGCTGGGCAGATCGAGTCGCTCGGACTGAGCCTGGAAGCGGAGCCGGAACAGCCGTTCCGAAGCCTCTTTGGCGGTTTGTTCGAGCTGCTCGTCGCTCATCTCGCGAAGTTCAGCAACTTTGGTCATCGTTCAAATCAAAGCAAAACGGGGTGGTGGAAGATCGATGCGCCGTCGCACAGCCAAGCACCGCGGGCTCCAGGCCCATCGGCACGGCCGCTAAAACGTGCGTCGCGTGACGAACCGAACGTTCACGGGCAGCTTGCTCGCCAACCGCGCAAAACAAACCTTCGCTTGTTGTTCGGTCACACCACTAAGTTCGTAGAGGATCGTACCCGGCTTGACGGCCGCGGCCCAGAAATCTGGCTCCCCCTTCCCTTTCCCCATCCGCGTTTCCAGCGGGGTGCTGGAAACCGACTTATCGGGAAAGATCCGGATGTACAGTTTTCCTTCGCCACGGACGTATTGCTGGGCAGCAATACGGCCCGCTTCAATCGTGGCGGCCTTGACCCACCCGGCGTCCAGAGACTGGATACCGAAATCGCCAAAAACCACTCGATTGCCGCGCGTCGCACTACCTTTTATGCGACCTCTTTGGCTTTTTCGATGCTTGACCCGTCGAGGCATCAGCGCCATCGGTGTCGTCTCCGTATGTTCCTTGGTTGACCCACACCTGAATCCCGATGTGCCCCTGAGGCGTCATCGCTTCGGTGAAGCCGTAATCGATCTTGGCTTGTAACGTACTGAGCGGAATCGATCCGCTAATCTGCTTTTCCCGGCGAGCCATTTCCGCTCCACCGAGCCGCCCGGCCAGTTGGATCTTGATCCCCTTGGCACCGGCGTCCATCGTCTGCTCCATCGAACGCTTCATCGTGCGACGGAAACTGGATCGTTTGGCAAGCTGTTGGGCGATGTCCTCGGAAACCAACTGAGCCTGCAATTCCGGTCTTCCGACCTCTTCAACCTTCAAATTGACGCGGCGGCCGATCAGGTTCTGCAACTCACCCTGCAGCACCTCCACTTCCTGCCCTTTTTTCCCGATGATCAAACCGGGTCGAGCCACGAACAACATGACACGCACCTCATCGCGGGTCCGTTCGATCTCGATCCGATCGATCCCGGCGTTGCGGTAACTTTGTTTCTTGGGGTGCTTCTTGATGAAGTCGCGGATCTTCTTATCCTCGACCAGCAGCCCGGCGAATTCCTTCTTCGACGCATACCAACGGCTGGCCCAACCGCGAGTCACCGCGGTGCGGAAAGCGATCGGGTTGACTTTTTGTCCCATGACGTATCTCTAAAGTACTTGCGTGGCTAATTGCCGAATTCGGCCGGCAGTCGTTCCTGTACGGTCCTACAGCTCGTCGATCCTACAGCTCGTCGATCGGCGTCAAGCCGACCGTGATGTGACTCATCCGTTTCTTGATCATGAACGCCATGCCGCGTGCCCGCGGACGAATCCGCTTGAACATCGGCCCACCGTCGATCCGCACGTCGGTGATCACCAGATCCTCGATGCGATACGAGCGACCGCCGTTCTGTTCGGGATCGCTGGCATTGCCGACCGCACTCTTCAATACCTTCTCCAGCATCCGCGCCCCGCGCTGAGGCTGGAATTTGAGGATATCGAGCGCCTCATCGGCGTACTTGCCGCGAACCAGATTGGCGACCGGACGAACCTTTCGAGCGCTCATCCGAGCATTTTTATATCGAGCGGTGATGGCCATGATGATAAACCGCTTAAAAAGTAAATGACGTTGGGGGAATCTTTGGTGCGACCAGGCGTGGACTAGCGTTTACCGCCCTTGCCGCCGTGCCCTTTGAACGTTCGCGTCGGAGCAAACTCGCCGAGCTTGTGACCGACCATATCTTCGGTCACCTGCACCGGAACATGCTTCCGGCCATCGTGCACCATAAAAGTCACGCTCACGAACTCCGGAACGATCGTGCAGGAGCGGGCCCAGGTCTTGATCGGTTCGGACTTGCCGCTTTCCGACTGCGCCTGCACTTTAAAAAACAGCTTCGGGTCGACGTGAGGACCTTTCTTCGCGCTGCGACTCATATCAAGGCTTTGAGGTTATGTGGTCAGGGTCTTTGGATCATTTGGACGTTGGTGGCCGGTCGCCCGGAAAACGGTCCGCAACGGACAGGCTTTCGCGACACCCAGGCGGCTACCGGTTATCGGTGCAGTTTCAGTTGCCCGTAACGACGGCTCTTTCGCCGCCGCACGATCGAACCGTTTCTTGGCTTCCGCTTCTGGCGGGTCGCTCCCCCTTTGGCACTCT
>CAYNVI010000243.1:0-7231 GCA_964400585.1 uncultured Pirellulaceae bacterium
AGCAAGCCAAAGTTCCCAGGGGCGAAAACTGGCCGAGATCCCGATGGCCAGCATCAGGCAGACGGCGGTCCAGCGGCGGTCTGCCCGCCAGCCGTGAAAGATCGCCAACAGGAGGGCGGCCAGCAGGAGGTGCCCCTGCATGTGCACGGTCAGCGCCAGCATCCAGTGGAAGGGGGCGAACACCAGCGAGACGAGCGTGGCGGCGAGCAAGGCCAGCGTCAGCCCCCGGCCGAGCCGCGCCATGATCGATCGCGGTTCCGCCGAACGCGTCGGGTCGGTCGCCGGCGGCGGTGAGGAATCCGTCACGAAAGCTCGCTCCAATCCGGGAAAATCAGCCCTGCAACCGCGGGGGCACCGGGAAGGTCAGGACGAATTTGGTGCCTCGACCCGCCTCGCTCTGCACGCTGATCCGCCCCCCGTGCGCGTCGACGATCTTCCGCGTGGTCGGTAGCCCGAGCCCCGACCCGCCATTCTTCGTGCTGTAAAAGGGTTCGAACATGTACATGGCCGTGTTGTCGTCCATGCCGCCACCGGTGTCGATCAGGTCGAGCGCCACACCCGTCCGCGTGGCGTAGGTCCGGGCCAGCAACTGGCCCCCTTCGGGCATCGCTTCGAGCGCGTTCTTGACCAGGTTCATCAACGCCGCCTGCAGCGAATCGCTGTGCAGCATGATCGCCGGCAGGTCCTGGTCGAGGTAGCGTTCGATGTCGATCTGCGAGGCGTCGGCTTGCGCCTGGTAGGCCCGCAACACGCGATCGATTTGTTCGTTCAGGTCCCCCGGCGTGAGGTCGATATCGCGCAACGTGGCAAACCGGAGGAAATCCCGCAGCAACGCTTCCATCCGTTCGCACTGCTCGCGCACGATGTCGATTTTGGCCGAAGCCCGCCGCCGGATCGCCGGCTCGGCATCGTCCAGTTCCTCGCTGAGCAAATCGACGTTCATGTGGATCACCGACAGCGGGTTTTTGATCTCGTGCGCTAACGAACCGGCCAGTTCAGCCAGTTCCTCATATTGCCGGCGCAGCGCGTCGGAATCGTGGTGATCGGGCGAAGGCGTCGAAGGAGTCATCGGTGAGGTCTACCGGCTACGATGCGTGGGTGGGAACGACTTGGCCCGAGCGATGGCAGCAACGAGTTTGTACGAAGGAGCCCGCTGCGGGAACCCGGTTTGATTATAGGGGACGGTCGGCGAGCTATCGGAAAGGGCTCGGCGAGCTATCGGAAAGGGCTCGGCGAGCTATCGGGAAGGGCTCGGCGAGCTATCGGGAAGGGCTCGGCAGGAGCGAACGGCGTGCCTGGCGGAGCGAGTTTATCGCCGCGACTTTCTCCCCGAGCGGATTTTATGGCTGCCGCCCAGCCGCCGCGGCGAGCGCCGCCAGCGTCTCCGGCAGCGTCGGTTCGAGCGGCCTGCGGAGGTGCCGCAGCGGCAGCGTGACCGAACCCTCGCCCCGCACCACGGTATCGGCCGTGTCGACGCCGGGGGCGGCGATCGGCAGGACGATCGAGGCGGTCCGCCCGCTCGCCCCCGCGACCCCTTCGCTCGCCAGCAAAATGTCGGCAGGGGCTGCCTCATCAGCCGAGTCCCCGCCGGCCGCGCCCGCGTCAGCCGCATCCGCGTCAGCCGTTCGCTCGTTTGGCCAATACGGCGCGGCGGGTACCGCGATCTCGAGACGCACCGTTTCGGGCGCGTCCCAAAGCCGCGCGAAGCCGCCCCGTTCCAGCGGGAAGGGGCGGTTCTGGTTCCAGCCGACAGGGCCAGCGAACCCACTGCGCCAAACCGCCACTTGGCGAAACGAAGCGGAGGCGTCGGAAGCGACGAGGACGGCCCGCCGGTGGCGGTTCCAGCGAGCGACCGCCGCCAGCAGCCCGGCCGCTTCGAGTTCGCCGCCCAGCAGCCCCCACGGGGCAAAGGCGTCGGGCCCCAGAATCACCGCAATGTATTCGGCCCGGTGCAGCCGCGCCGTCAGCTCGGGGGCCAGGGCCGGCGGGGCCGCAGACGGTTCGTCGGTCCGCTGCCACTGGGCGATCAACACCGCGAGTTCGGCGGGGGAGACCGCCAGACGAGCGGTAGGTTGCTCCGCCAACGCGAAGGGCGCAGCACCTCGATCCGCCGCGTCGCGGAGCTCGATCGACACCCGCTGTCGGGTCCGCCCGGCGACCAGGCCGTCACTGGCAAAACGCTCCAGCAGACGCGGATAGGCCAGTTCGGGCTGCCCGATCAGCAGCACCAGGTCGGCGTAACGGCGGACGTCGCCCAAGGTCGCGGAGATCAGCCCATCGCGACTGATCGCTCGTCGCAAGGCTTGTTGACCGACGGAGGTGGTCGGTTCAAGGCAGGCACCGAGCGACTCTCCGAAATCGACGATCGACCGCCCCAGCGAGAATCCGCCAAAGCTGCCGCGAATCGCGATCTGCGGGGCCCGACGGAGACGCTCGGCCGCCGCCGCCATTGCCTTCTCGTAAGCCACGGGCTGGCCCGCCAGTTCAGCAGGCAGCGGAGCCTGACGGTCCCAGTCCAATCGTTCGACGAAGGCTTGCCCGCGGGGACATGCCGGTTCGAGCCGCGGAAGCCCCCCGGACCGAGGCTCGATCGTGGCATCCTCGCAGTGCAGCGGGCAGAAAGGGCAAATCCAGCGATCAGGCATGACGCGGCGACCAGCTCGAGCGGCGAAGAAGCGGAGAGGCGCCTTCGCGGTCAAGGGACCGCGAAGGGAGATCACACAGCGAGGCGGTTACTTCCTGCTGGCGACGAACCAGCGGCGACAGCGGGCAGGCAGCGGGAAAAGCGACGAGCCAGCTGGATTAGGAAGCGTCGGAATCAGGAAGCGTCGGGATAGCGGGCGGTGATCACACTGCTGATTCCCCCGCGCGGCGTCCAGCGGCTCTCCAACACTACCCAGCGTGGCTGCACGACCGCCACGAAGTCATCCAGGATGCGGTTGGTGACCCGCTCGTAAAAAATTCCCTCGTTGCGAAAACGCTGGAGATACAGTTTCAAACTCTTGAGCTCGACACATTGGTGGTCGGCGACGTACCGAAACCGCAATTTGCCAAAGTCGGGCTGTCCCGTTTTGGGGCAGACCGAGGTAAACTCGGGGCATTCGATCTCGATTTCGTAATCGCGTTCGGGACGCGGATTATCAAATATTTCGAGGGTTTCGCGGAAATTGTCTGACACGATGGGTTCTCCTGAAAAAGCCTTGCAATTTTCGCACCCGCGACCCGCCTCGGCTAGGGGGAGCGAGCCGCTTGCGGCGGCGGACCCCGCGGCCGCTTCGCCCCCCACGACCGGCCCCACGATCCGTTTCCGGGTGACCGAAACATTTGTGAGCCGCCAGGGCGAAGGCGAGCTGACCGGCACGCCCAGCTTTTTCATCCGCCTGGCCGGCTGCAACCTTCGCTGCTGGTTTTGCGACACGCCCTACGCGTCATGGCAGGCGGAGGGGGCCGCGCAAACGCTCGCTCAACTGGTCGACGATGCGAGGGCATCCGGCTGCCGGCACGTTGTGCTCACCGGAGGCGAACCGTTGCTGCCAGCGGCCGTCGGCACGTTGACGGCCGCCCTGCGGGCCGCGGGGCTGCATCTGACGATCGAAACCGCAGGGACGATCGATCGCGCAATCGCTTGCGATCTGCTTTCCTTGAGCCCCAAGCTCGCCGGTAGCGCCCCGAACGCTGTGCAATTGGCGGTCCAGCCGAGCGAAGCGGAGCGGGCGGCGGCCTCCGAGCGGCGTTGGCGAGCATTGCACGAACAACGTCGCTGGCAGCCCGAGGTGATCGCTCGGCTGATCGCTCGCAGCGATGCCTATCAGGTCAAGTTCGTGGTCGATACGCTGGCCGACGCGGAGGCCGCGCGGGCGGCGGTCCAAGCGCTAAAGCTGCCCGCCACCCGCGTTTGGATCATGCCGCAGGCGCTCCGGCCCGAGCAACTCGATCCGCAGGCAAAGTGGCTGCGCCCCTGGTGCCAGCGTCGCGGCTATCGCTACTGCGATCGGATGCAGCTTCGTTGGTACGGCGCCAAACGCGGGACCTAGCTGGACAGCGCTGCCCGCAATCGTTCGATCGCCCGTCGCAACTGCGGATCGTCGCGTGGCAGCAGTTCCTGCGGCGCGTCGGCGGTCGAATCCGCCGCCGCTTCGTCGCTCTCCGAGGTGCGACCGGCGGCCCTCTCCGCTGGCGAGACATCCGGCTGGTCCTGGGCGGATTCAGCCGATTCAGCGGGTTCGGGGGCCTCGGCGGATGCGGGGGCCTCCTGCTGGGCCCGGGGAGGAGCCGCCTCGGGGCTGGTTTGCAGCACCGGATAGGTCGCCTTTTGCCACCTCCGCACCAATTGCTGGCGGGCGGATTCGCTGAGCTCGACGACCGCGCCGGGATCGGGAGAAACGCCCCATTCCTCCTCTTCGTCCGCATCGCGGCGGCGATGGATATTGCGTCCACTGGGTCGGTAATAGCGGGCGGTGGTCAGCTTCAGGGCGCTCCGTCCGTATTCCATCATCAGGATATTCTGGACGGTGCCTTTGCCGAAGGATCGCGTCCCGACAATCGTCGCCCGTCGCTGGTCCTGCAGGCAGGCGGCGACGATCTCACTGGCGCTGGCCGATTCGCCGTTGATCAGCACGGCCATCGGCTTTTGCGGGTCGATCAGCGTGCCTGCGGAGGCCGTTGCCTTGGAGACGATTTTGTCGCCGCGGCCGCGCGTCGTCACGATTAGCCCTTCTTCCAGGAAAAAATCGCAGACGTCGACCGCCGCATTCAGCAGGCCTCCCGCGTTGCCGCGGAGGTCCAGGACGAAGGCGTCGAACTGGTTATCCAGTTGGGTCAGCGCCTGCCGCATCTCGGCGACCGTCTTTTCGCCGAAACTGGTGATCCGGACGAAGCCGATCCGGGGATGCTCGCGGACGCGGAAGACCCATTCGCTGTCGCGATTGCGGTGGTCCCCGACGACCGATTCGAGGGCGATCTGGCCTCGCCGGACCGCGACGGTCAACCGCTCGTCTTCGCCGCGGCGCAGGCCGACTTGCACCTTTTCATCGAGCGGGCCGCGGAGGCGGTCGCTGACCTTCTGCAGCGGCATCCCACGGACGTCGACGCCGTCGACCTCGACAATTTCGTCGCCCGGCAGCAAGCCTGCCCGGAGGGCGGGGGAGCCGACCAAGGGAGTGATCACCCGCACCGGCGCGTCCGGGTCGGGTTGCTCGATCAGGATGCCGATCCCGGCGAATTCCTGCTGCAGGAAACTTTCGAACGCTTCGTAAGCATCCGGGGCGATGTACTGGCTGTGTTGATCAAGCGATTGCAGCATCCCGCTCATCGCATCTTCCAGCAAGACGCGATCATCGACCGAATCGACGTAGTAGCGGTTGACCAGGTCCACCGCTTCGCCGATCACCCGAGCGCTTTGCCGTTGCCGGGCCGTGGCGTGGCAAAGCAGCCCCAAAAAGAAGGCAACGATCAGGATGTAGACATTGCGAAGAGGCATGGGGCCGCGTGCCGGGGGAGAGGAAAAAGCGTACCCCTCCTTTTTACCCTAGAAAGCGTCGCGATGGGTCGGGCTCGCGCCGACGCGGCAGGTCGGCGGCGCTGCGGGGCCAGGCAGCCTAAGGGTTCGACATCTGGTTCTCGCCCTCATCGGGCGATTCGTCGTACTTCGCTTGCGGGATCGCGCTGTCGTCCTTGGTCGGAAGCACGCTGACGCCGATCGCAAACTCGTCGTTGCCTGACTCCTTGGCGTCTTTTTCGACCTTCTCCTCGGTCACGTTCGCTTTGTCGACCACTTGCTCGATCACCTTCCGCTCGATGATCTGGTTGCGGATCGCATCCATCTGGCCCGCTTTTTCCAGCCGCGCTCGCACCCGCCGTGGCGACTGGTCGCTCTGCTCGGCGATCAGTTCGATCTCGGAATCGTAATCCTGCGGTTCGGCTTCGACCTTTTCTTCCTCGGCGATCTGCTCGAGGATGAAGTGCTCGCGAAGCGCCTGCTTGGTCGAACTCTGGGCGTTCTGCTTGATCGCGTTGACAAACCGCCGGATCGCATCGTCGTCGAATCCGCTGCGGCGCAGTTCGAGGATTTTCCGATCCAATTCGCGACTGGTTTGCTTTTTGACCAGCTCGGGGGGCAGTTCGAAATTCGCCTCGGCGGTCAGCTTTTCGGTGACCTGTTTGCGGATTTCCTGCTCTTCGCGGTAGGCGGCTTGGCGTTCGAGCGATTCGCGGATGAAGCCCCGCAATTCATCGACCGATTCGAAATCGCCCAATTCGGAAAGGAAGGCCGGCGTCAATTCGGGTTTGACGTGCCGCATCACCTCGATGACTTCGAACGTGGCGTCGACCTCTTCGCCCCGCAGCGACTCGTCGTCGATCCCGTCGCTCAACTTGACTTTGCCCGAGCGGGACTGCCCTTCGACGACGCCCTCGAGCAATTCGCCGAAGTTCTCGCAGCGGGCATCGTAGAAGCTGACGACCGGCTTCAGGGTAACCCGTTCTTCGTCCATTTCGGACAGCACCTTGCCATCCTTCTTAAAGACGGCGGTCACCACCAGCGAATCTCCCATCTCGGCCGGCTCATCCGTCGCTTCGCTGTAGCTGTAGCGACCCAGCAGGCCGTCGAGGGCTTCGTCGACGTCGGCTTCGCTGATCTCTTCGACCGGACGCTTCAGTTCCAGCCCCTTCCAGTCGGGCGTTTCGAACTCGGGTCGCACCTCGACGTCGAACTCATAGCGAAAGTTGCCATCTTCCGGCAGTTCGATCGATTCGTAGTCGAAATCGGGTTCGCTGATCGCCGAGAACTCGGCTTCTTCGGTGACCTGCGAAAGGCTGTCCATCAGGAGGGAGCCTTTGACCTGGTCGAGGACCCGCTCGCGGAATTGTTTTTCGACGAGCTTGCGGGGGGCCCGCCCGGCACGGAAGCCCGGCACCTGGGCCTCCGGAACCAGTTCGTCGTAAGCCTCTTTCAAGTAGCGCTGCACATCCGCCTTCGAGACCGTCACGATCACGTGGCGGATGCACGCTTGCGGGCTCTCGACTTTGACGTCAAGCGTCAGCGGCGGCTTGGCGGCGGCATCGGCAGCGCCGGTCACGTCTTGCAAATCCGAGTTGGACATCCTGGGAAAGGCCTCAATCCGCCGGTAAGTTGGAAACGTAGGGGGAGCGGTCCAAGGGGCGACCCCGAGACCGTCCTGGGGCAGCCGACCACGTCAGCCAAGCAAGCGTCGCGAGAAAGAATCGGACGGGC
>CAYNVI010000244.1:0-7224 GCA_964400585.1 uncultured Pirellulaceae bacterium
GTTGATGCGTCTCCAAGCGGGCGATTGCTTGACCCTGGGCGACCGCCGACGCCACGTCTTGTTGGAATTGCCCCACGAACTCTACATGCCGCTCGAGCCGGTGCTGGAGCAACTCGACCGTTTGCAGCTGGTGGGAATCCTCAGCCATCCCGAGCGAAATCGGGGGATCCTGCGGCACCCGGAAGTGCTCGAACCGTTGGTGGAAGCGGGCTGCTTGATGCAGGTCACCGCCGACAGCCTGGTAGGCGGGTTCGGAGCCGAGCCGCGATCGCTGGCGGAACGGATGCTCTTGGCCGGTCAATGCCACTTCCTGGCGACGGACGCCCACGGGGCCAGCAAACGTTCTCCGCAGCTGGCCCGTGCCTTCTGGCAGGCGGCGGAACTGGTCGGCCAAGACGTCGCCGTCGCGCTCTGTTGTGACAATCCGCGGGCGGTGGCGGAAGGACGCGATCTTGCCGCGCTCCCGCAGGCACGCCGCGGTGGTTGGCTGCAACGCTGGTTCGCTCCTCGGAAAGGTCGCCGCGCGGCATGAGCATTCGGGTCTTTCGGGCCATCGGCCTCCGTTTCCCGCTGATCGGTTGGGGGATCTTGCTTCCGCTCGTCGCTTGCGGGGCGTGTGCCGCCCTGGAGGCGGCCGAGCCAACCGTCGGCAAGCAGCCACCGCGTTGGCCCTACGAGACGCGGGTGGGAATCTTCGAGGTCCATGCGGACTACGATGTCAGTCGTCGGCAGCCGCTGCTGGGACAGCTGGCCCAGCTACATCACGAGCTGCACGAAAGCTTGGGCATTGAAATCCAGCAGGAGGCCGTTCATCTGATCCTGTTCCGGCACCGTCGGCATTATCGGCACTACATGCGGCTTCATTTTCCGGAGATCCCCGACCGGCAGGCCTTATTTGTCCGCCGTCGTGGTCCCGGGATGGTCTTCGCTTATGAACACAGCCAGATGGAGACCGACCTCCGGCACGAAACGACGCATGCCTTGCTGAATGCTTCGCTGCCCTACGTGCCTTTGTGGTTGGACGAGGGGCTTGCCGAGTACTTCGAGATGCCGCGTGGCTCGCGGGTGGCGGGTAACCCGCATCAGCGGCTGGTCCAGTTGCAGACGATGGTACGGCGCGTTCCTGACCTGCAGGGGTTGGAGCAGATCTCCGAGTTGCGGCAGATGGGCAACGCCCAGTACCGGGACGCGTGGGCGTGGGTCCATTTCCTGCTGCAGGAAAGCGAGCAATCGCGAGGGGTGCTCCGCCGCTTTCTTGGGGAACTGCAAGCCCATTCGCCGCCCGGATCGCTGGCCCGCCGGATCGCCGCGGAGATCCCGGATCACCAGCGCCGTTTCCTCGCCCATTTCGGCCTGTAGCGAGCAAGACGGTGGGCGGCAAAGGCCTGCGCGGCAAAGGCCTGCGCGGCAAAGGCCTGCGCGGCAAAGGCCTTGCGCGGCAACGGGTCGGGGGCTTACGCTTCGCGCGGGGTGTCGTCGACGATCAAGTCGGCGAGGGTGGTGCGGAGCGGGTCGTCAGCGGGGCCGCAGAACCCCCAATGTTCGCGGCGACGCCAGCCTTCGGCGTATTCGAATTGCCCGGAGAGTTGTCCGGCGTCGGCCCCCAAGTCCCACATCGTCTGCAGGTAGGAGTTCATCCCCTGGCTTGAATCGAGCCATTCCTGTTGGCAGGCGTGGGCCGCCAAGGCTTGTTCTTTCCGGTCGATCACCGCTTCGGTGTTGACCCAGAAGTGGGGACGGACGCGTTGGCCCAGCGGGGTGCGGTTGCCGTGGGGCTGGGCATGGTAGACGGTGACCGGTTCGTAATAGGGGGCGACCGGAGGCTGGGTCTCGTAGTTCGGCATGCCATGCGTGAAGGCGGCCGAAACGGCCAACCGGCAGGCGGTTTCGTGGTCTTCCATGTAATCGCTCGGCGAATGCGTCAGCACGACCGACGCCTTGGTTTGCCGGAGCACCGACGCCACCTGGCGGAGCAGCGCGTCGTCGTAGCGGAGTTCCATGTCGCGCCAGATCGGCGGGTAGAACGTCGCGCCCAACCGTTCGGCCGCCACTTGTGCTTCTTGCAGGCGGGTCGCCGCGCAGGCGGCGGGATCGAGCTGGGTCGAGCCTTTGCTGCCGTCGCAGAGGTTCAGGTAGTGCAGATCCCAGCCCCGCGCCTGGAGCTGAAGCAGGGTGCCCGCCATGGCGAATTCGATGTCGTCGGGGTGGGCGGCAATCGCGAGTACCGAGGGCATGGTTTCGACTCAATCATCAAGCTGCGGAGGGGACGGGGTGAGCGGCGGGCGATCCGCCGCTCACGGTTTCCAGGTTTGGGGACGGAGCTGGTACTTGCGGATTTTCCGGTCGAGGGTGCTCCGTTCGATCCCCAAGATGGCGGCGGAACGACTCTTGTTGCCGCCGTGGGCGCGAAGCACGTCGCGGATGTGTTGTTTCTCCAGCGTTTCCAGCGAGATCATAGCGGTCGTGGCGTCCGCCTCAGAAGCCCCCTCGGTGGTCGCTGCCGACGGGTCCTCGGCGGCCGCCAGGCGGAGCGGGGACAAAGCCAGGTCGGCGATATCGATTTCGGGACCCGGGCAGAGGACGACCGCGCGTTCGATCACGTTTTTCAATTCCCGCACGTTGCCGGGCCAAGGCGCACGCTGCAGTTGTTGCTGGGCGGCCGGCGTCAGCCCGGCGATGCGACGTCCCGTCTGTTGCGCGAACCGTTGCACGAAGAAGTCGGTCAGGGCGAGCACATCGCTGGCGCGTTCACGCAGCGGCGGAACCACGATTTCGACGACATGCAGGCGGTAATAGAGGTCCGCACGGAAGCCGCCTGCCTGCACCGCTTGCTCGAGGTCGCGATTGGTGGCGGCGACGACCCGCACATCGGCGCGGATGGGACGGTTTCCGCCCACCCGCTCGAACGGATGCCCTTCCAGGACGCGGAGAAACTTGGCTTGGATTTCGGGGCTCATCTCGCCGATTTCGTCCAGCATCAACGTCCCCCCATCGGCCGCTTCGAATTTGCCCAGCTTCCGATCGGTCGCCCCGGTAAAGGCTCCCTTTTCGTGCCCAAACAATTCGCTTTCCAGCAGCGTGGCCGAGAGGGCGGCGCAGTTGAGGCAGACGAAGGGCGCGTCCCGCCGGGGGCTCGCATCGTGGATCGCCGCGGCGACCAGTTCTTTCCCCGTGCCACTCTCTCCGCGGATCAGCACCGTCGCACCGGTCGGTGCAACCCGTTGGATCTGCTCCTTGACCCCGCGGATCGCGCGGCTGGTGCCGACGATCTGGGTCGTGTCAGCGAGCTGTTCCCGCAATTGATCGACGCGACGGCGGGTCTTGCGGAGCGAATCGCTCAGCTGCCGTTGACGTTGCAGGTGGCGGATCGCCAGCGATAGGTTTTCGGCAACCGCAATCACGAATTCGAGGTCGACCGGGGTCAGTTCCCGTTCCCCTTCGGCCGAATAGACATGCAGCAAGCCGAGCGGTTGGTCGTCCCCCCCGACCGGGACGCAAATCGCGCTGGTGGTCGAAAACGCCCCGCGGCTGTCCGCACTGGCCAGTTCCGCATCGGAGAGCAAGTTGCGGGCGAGCACCGCTTCGTTTTCCTGCAGCACGCTGCGGGCCAGCAGGTCGGGGAGGCGGTGGTAGGAGCGTTCGCCCGTTTGCACCGTGGCGACGACCGTCAGGTTGTCGGCCTGCGCTGGACGCTGCGTCGAGGCAGCGCGATCCAGGAGCACCGCCCCGGCCGAGACCGGCGTCGGTTCGGCGATCCCCTCGAGCGAAACGGTGGCCGCCTGCCGGATCGAATCGCAGCGGGCCAGGTCGAAGGCCAGCTGGAAGAGCTGTTGCCCGACGGTCTCGCCGAGCGGCGACGGAAAGAGGGGGGATTGGTGGCCCTCGGCAGGGGCTTGCAGGTAGCGGCTGCGGTCGCGGCGATGGGTGATCGTGGCGGAGGATGCTGCCAAGTCCTCCGCGGTTTGTTGGTCGTCGGGCCGCGGCGTGGCCGGGGCGACCGGACCGCTCCCGCCGGCGAAGGCGTCGGCGATGTCGTGCACGTAAGTCAGCTGGCAGATCGCCACTTCGATCGTCTCGCCCTCCCGCAACCGATGGTCTCGCTCGATCGGCTTCCCATCGACGAGCGTGCCATTCCGGCTGTCCAGATCGCGGAGGATCCACCCCTCGTCCTGGTGGAACAGGAGGGCATGCTGGCGGCTGCAGCGTTCGCTTCGGACGACCACCTGGCTGCTGCTGGCGCGGCCGATCACGATCTGACGGCCGACGACCAAGCGAAGCACATCGGTCCAACGTCCGCCTTGCCGGATGACCAGGTAACCGGAAGGCGCTCGCGAGGCAGGGGAAGAGGAGGCAGCGGGTGGCACGCGAGGCTTTCCTGAAGAGAAGACGATCCGTCACCAGCGGGGCAGCGACCGCCGTTTCCGCGGAGTGTTCTGTTGAAACCCCACATTCTGGCAACTATTCTAACGGGAAAGGCCTTGCTTGACGGCCCGTCGGCTCCTCCGTGGAGCCGGGGCACTGGCAGGCCTTGTGGTTTCACGCCTCGCGGGACGCCACGGTAGCTGGCCTTCTCCTCCAGCTGCGGAATGTCTTCCCACCCTCTTCTCAACGTGACACGCTGCTCGAGCTGATCGGGCGGGTTCATCGGAGCTGTTCATGAAACGTTTTGCAGACCGTCGTCTATCCCTGAGCGGGTTGGCTGCCTGTTGGATGGCAGCCTTCCTCGCTTCCGTGGTTCAAGCGGGGAATATCGGGGGGATCCGGCAAAATGCGGTCGGAGGCGTGTTGGTCGATGCCCAAGGGGTCGTCCGCGCCGCGACCGTCGAACACCAACAAGCGTTCCTCCAGGAGGTGCGGCAGCGGGTGGACCTGCCTCAAGGGGCGCTCGCCGAAGCGACCGAGTTGCGGATGGTTTCGTTGCGAGGCTTGCAGGACGCGATCCGGCAAAGCCAGGCGGACGGGCAGGAGCTGCCCGATGCGATCCGCTTCCTGGCGGGGCTGACGCGTATCGAGTACGTCCTGGTCTACCCGGAACGCAACGATCTCGTGCTCGCCGGTCCGGCCGAACCGTGGACGATCCGTCAGGATGGTTCGGTGGTCGGGGCGCGCAGCGGGCAGCCGACGCTCCAGCTGGAGGACCTGATGGTCGCGCTGCAATCGGTCGAGACGGCCCGCGACGGTGGGATCAGCTGCTCGATCGAGCCGACCGCCGAAGGGCGTCAGCGGCTGAACAACCTGCTGCGACGGATCACCCTCCGGCCGGGACAAAACCCGCAGCAGCTGGAACCGGCGATGCGGCAAGCCTTCGGCCCCCAGCTGATCAAACTCCACGGGATGCCGACCGACAGCCGGTTTGCCCACGTGATGGTGGCGGCCGACTTCGAAATGAAACGGTTGGCGATGAACCTGACCGATTCGCCGGTGGCCGGCCTCCCCAGCTACCTCGAATTGGCACGCAACGAAAGCCAGTCGGCCGCGACCAACCCCCGGTGGTGGCTGGCCTGCAACTATGACGCCTTATCGCGGACCGAGGACCGGCTGAGCTGGCGGATCGATGGCGCCGGGGTGAAGACGATGACCGAGCTCGATCGGGTCGCCGCCGACGGGGCGGTGGAACGGACGGGACGGCAGGACCGCACCGCCGCCAAGTGGGCGGAATTGATGACCGCGCACTATAATGAACTCGCCGATTCGGAAGCGGTCTTTGGAGATCTCCGCAACGTGATCGACATGAGCGTCGTCGCGACCCTGATCGTCCAGGAATCGCTCGCCCAGCGGGCTGGCTGTCCGCTCGACACCTTGCTGGGAGAAGCCAACGATGTCACCCTGGTTTCGTATCAAACGCCGGCGGCGGTCGAACCTCAGTGCAGTTTCTTACGTGGTGCTAAGGGCTGGACGGTCACCGCTTCCGGCGGTGTCAGTATCAATTCCTTCCAAGTCGTCCAAAACCAGCAGGTCGATCCGTCCCTGACGGCCCTCCGGGATCGGATGGCGACGGAGACCGCCGACCGCTGGTGGTGGAACGGGTAAATCCGGACCCCTGTCCCATGCAACAAGCCGCCCGCGGGATCCCGCCAGCCTCGACCGCGGGTCCGCTGCGGACCCGCCGCCAGTTGTTTCAGGACTGTGGGCTCGGCGTGGGCAAGATCGCCCTCGCCTCGCTGCTGGCCGGGGACCTGGCCCGCGGCGCCGAGCCCGCCGGATCGGGCCCCGCCGCGGAGGCCGACCGCCGGTCGCCTGGCTTGCATCATCCCCCGCGGGTCCGCCGGGTGATCTATCTGTTCATGGCAGGAGCCCCCAGCCAGCTCGATCTGTTCGACTACAAGCCGAAACTGGTCGAACTGGGAGGCCAGCCGATTCCGCCGGAGGTGATCGCGGGGCAACGTTACGCTTTCATCCAGCCGAATGCCGCCGTGCTGCCGCCCCGCTTTCGCTTCCAACGCCACGGCCAGTCGGGGGCGGAGCTTTCCGAGATGCTGCCCCATCTCGCCCAGGTCGTCGATGATGTGGCGATCGTCCGCAGCCTGCATACCGACCAGTTCAACCACGCCCCGGCCCAATTGTTCGTCAACACCGGCAGCCCGCTGCCGGGACGTCCGGCCATCGGTTCGTGGCTGAGCTACGGGATCGGCAGTGAAGCCGAGGATCTGCCTGCCTTTGTCGTCTTGAAAAGTGGCGGCAACCTCAGCGGGGGCGCGGCGATGTGGGATGCCGGCTTCCTGCCGGGAGAGCACCAGGGCGTTCCCTTCCGGGAAACGGGCGACCCGATCTTGCATGTGGCTAACCCGGCGGGGGTCAGCCCGCAGACGCAACGCGAAACGCTCGATCTGATCGCCGGGCTCAATCGCCGGCGCCTGGAGACGCTCGGCGATCCCCAGATCGCGGCCCGGATCGCGGCCTACGAAATGGCCTATCGGATGCAGGCGCGGGCGCCCGAGTTGATGGATTACTCGCAAGAAACCGCCGAGACGTTAGCCCTCTACGGGGCCGAGCCCGGCAACCCGAAAAAGGCGTTTGCCAACAGCTGCCTGCTGGCCCGGCGGCTGGCCGAGCGGGGCGTGCGCTTCATCCAGCTGTACCATTCGGGATGGGACCACCATTCCAATGTCGAAGCGGGCCTTCGCGGCCAATGCGGGGCGACCGATCAGCCGACCGCCGCCCTGCTGTCGGATCTCAAACGCCGCGGGCTGCTGGACGATACGTTACTGATCTGGGGCGGCGAAT
>CAYNVI010000245.1:0-7150 GCA_964400585.1 uncultured Pirellulaceae bacterium
GAGCTGGCTGGAACAGACTGAAGAGATAGCCGAGCACCAGGGCGGTGCCGAAACCGATCGGCCAGTACCAGACCGAGAACCAGTCCTGCGTGTACATCAACCCGAGCGTCATCACGGTGGACAAGCAAACGCTGAGCAACACGCCCAGCCAGGTCGCTCGAGGAGAAAATAAGGCGAGCACAAAAATCGCCAGCAGCGGCCCGCCGAACGCCGAGGTCAGTTTCTTGCCGATGTCGAAGACATTGCCCAAGGGCCCCACAAAGCAAGCGAGGGTGATCGCGATCAGCCCGATCGTCACCACCAAGACCCGGATCCAGCGGACTTCGTGACTTGCCTTCGTGGGCCGCCATGCCGGGAAGAGCCGATCCCGGAAGTCGACCACCAGGGCGGTGGTGATCGAATGGATCCCGCTGTCGATGCTCGACATGATCGCAGCCATCAAGGCCGCCAGGAACAGCCCAGCCAATCCCGCTGGGAAATGGAGGCTGACGAAACGGGGCGTCGCTTCGTCGGCAACCGTGGGGTTGCGGGTCAGGATCTCGGTCAGCGAACCTTTGCCGAGTTCACCCGGAGACTGCGTGAAGTAGCCGTACAGACCGACGCCGATCAGCAGCAGGCCAGGGATCACGATCCACATCGCCGCCAGGTTGATCGCGGCACCGAGTTGACTGGTCCGTTCGGAACGTCCCGAGAGGTAACGTTGGACGGCCACTTGATCGACGCCGAAGGCGGAGAGCCCTTCGATAAAAATCCCGATCAGAATCACCCAACTGCCATAGGGAAGCGTCATCGAAGGAGAAAAATCGACGACCAGATTTTCCCGTCCGGCAAAGTAGGTTTCCCATAATTCGGCCGGCGTCGATTCACTTTGCAGCAGAATCAATCCCAACGTCGCCAGGATCGTGATGGCAAAGACGAAAAACTGGATCACATCGGTCCACATCACCGCCCGCAATCCGCCCATCATCGTGTAGCCGATCGAGACGACGCCCAGCCCGATGATCACGTACGTCTGGCTAATCTCTGAAATGCTGGAGACGACCAGCGAGGCGGCATAGGTCGCCGACGCCATCCAACCGATCCGGAGCAGGATGAACAAGCCGCTGGCGAGCGTGCGGACGGCGACGTGGAAGCGACGTTCCAGGTACTCGTACGCCGTTTCCAGATCGAGCCGGGCGTAAACGGGGATGAAGACCCAGATCACGATCGGGGTCATCAAGGTGAAGGCGATCAAGGAGAGCCCGATGCGGAGGCTGTCCCCGAAAGCGGCCGATGGATAAAACACGAAACTGTTGGAAGAAAACAACGTTGCCATCACGCTGAGCCCGACCGTCAGCCAGCCCATCGAGTTGCCGGCGACGAAGAACTCTCGCCGCGATTGCTGGCGTCCAAAGACGCCCCCCAAAATCAGGATGACCAACAGGTAGCTGGCGATGGCGGCAAAATCGAGGAAATGCATACGCGTCGTGCGGGGAGAAAAGGGCGGGCAATCGGAACCGAGACGCGGGAGCAAAGAGCGAGCAGGCCCGCTTGCGGGGCCCGCTGGGCGGGTCGCAGCGCGGTGGACCGTCAGCGGCGGCCGGGACGATCGATCCAGTGGTAAGCCCGCTGCGCGTTACCGGCACAGAATTTCCGGGTCGCCTCGGTCCCCTGCGTCGCAGCATACTCCAGCACGATCCGCTGCAGCATCGCGTAGTCGGCGGCTCGTTCCGAGACGGGCCAGTTGCTTCCGTAGATCACCCGGTCCTCCCCAAACGCCTGCCAGACGACATCGATATAAGGCCGGTAAAAGGCGAGCTCGCGAGGGGGCTGACGTCCGTCACGTGCCGCTCCTTCCACCAGCGCGGAAAGTTTGCTGAAGACGTGGGGGTGCGCAGCCGCCTCCCGTATCCCCGCCTGCCAGGCGGCGGGCGGAGGATCGTCCGTCAATGCCACATTGCCGAGATGATTGAGCACGATCGGCAGGTCGGGAAGCTGGTCGGCAAGGCGGGCGATCAACCGCGGCGTGGCAGGGCCGCCGTTCACATCCAGCGTCAAGCCTCGCTCGGAAAGCCGCCGCAAATCGTCGAGCTTGGCCTCGGCCAAGAGACGTTGCACGAGATCCGCCTGGACGCGGATCCCGCGAAACAAAGGGTTGGCGGCGTACCGTTCCAGGTGGCCGGCAAAAGCCGGCTTGCCCGGTTCGATCCGGCCGATGACCCCCACGATGAAAGGCTCGTCTTCGGCCAGTTCCAACAACCAGCGGTTATCGCCGACCCACGCGCTCGCTTCGATCACGACCGTTCCGGCCAGCGGCCGAAATTTCGGCACCGCGCGGAGATCAGCCGGCAGGACGGTGCGGTACAGCGAAGAGCCCGGCGGGGGCCAGGGGACGCCTTGCCGGCGGTGGGGATCGTAGAAGTGCGTGTGACAGTCGATGATCTCCAAGTCGTCTGGAAGCGAACCGCCCGTCGCCGCCGGAGCAGGCGAGGTGACGAGGGGCATGCCCCCGGCGAGGAGGCTGCCGGCGAGCCAGCTGCGGCGATCGATCATGGGCGGGCTGTCTCGCAAAAGGCGGGAATCGAGAGTGGCGCGAAGCCCCCATTCTAGGGCGATGCCGCGGCTGCTGCGGACACCGCCGCAGGGAATTCACGGATTTGGGCGGCTCGTCGAGCCCCTCCGGTCGGCGACCTCGGCGACCGCCGGGGCAACGCCAAAGTACCGCTGCAGGAAGGCCTGTCGATCTTCCGCATGGATGTATTCGACCAACGCGTACAGCCGCTGCTGGTCGCGCTGTTTCTTTTCGGCCAACCGTTCCGCATCCCGAAAAACCGCGGGCAAGTCGGCCGTCGCGGTCACCCGAAAGCACTCCGGAGGCCGTGGTCCGGCGACCGATCCGTACCGGTCGAGTAACCCCAAGGCGGTTTCCAATCGATGGTCGTGACGACTGACGGATTGCAGCTGCGCGTTGAGCCATTCCAAACCAAACGCGGCGACCTCTTCGGATCGTTCGCGGAGGTAGCACCACAGCCGGCTGAAGAAGTCCGCGTCGGGGTTCCGCCAGTCGATGAACTGCATCTGCGTCATCAGGTCATGCGGGTCGTACAGCAATCGGCAGCAAGCCGGTTGCCCATCGCGACCGGCGCGGCCGATCTCCTGGTAATAGGCTTCCAGCGACCCCGGCACCTCGGCGTGGACCACGAAGCGGATCGCCGCTTTATCGATTCCCATCCCAAACGCCCCGGTCGCCACCACCAACGGGATCTCGCCCGTCATGAAACGTTCCTGGATCCGGCGTCGTTCGGCACGCCGCAGTTCGCCGTGATAAACGAGGTGGTCGATCCCCCGCTGCCGCAGCCCCTCGCTGATCCGCTCCAGCGTCTTGATCAACGTGCAGTAGACGATCCCGCTGCCGTCCGCCCAGCGCCGGTCCTCGGCCACCGCTTCGATCTGCTGCAGTTTGGCCTCCTCGTCCCCGACCTCGGCGACTTCGAGTTCCAAGTTGGGGCGTTCGATCCCGCTGTGGAACCGATGGACGTCGGCGGCGGAGAGGCCGAGTTGCCGGAGGATGTCGGCTTGGCACGCCGGCGTGGCCGTGGCGGTCAGGGCCAGCGTCGGGGGCTCGCCCAGCAGGCTGCGGATCTCGGCCAGCCGCGAATAATCGGGACGAAAGTCGTGTCCCCACTCGCTGACGCAGTGCGCCTCGTCGACCGCCAGCAGGATCACCTCCCGCTGCTGGATCGCCTCGCGAAAGGCCGCTTTGCGGAAGCGTTCGGGGGTGACGTAGAGGAGGCGAAAATGCCCGCCGGCGAGCTCTCGGTAACGTTGCTCGCGGGTCTCGCGATCGAGTGAGGAGTTGATGAAGGCGGCATCGATCCCGCGGCCCTGCAAGGCATCGGTCTGGTCCTTCATCAAAGCGATCAGCGGCGAGAGGACGACCACCAGGCGGCGGTCGAGCCAAGGATCGAAAGGCTGCACCTCGGGCGGCACGATGGCCAATGCCGGGATCTGGTAACAGAGCGACTTGCCCGAGCCGGTGGGCATCACGACCAACGCATGACCGGCTTGCCTGCCGGCTTGCCCGATCGCTTCGATCACCTCCTGCTGCGGGCCGCGAAAGGCGGGGAAACCGAACCAACGGCGGAGGACGGTCAGGGGGGAAGCAGGCGGATTCATGCAAGCGGTTCCTGGCGGCGGCGCGGCTCGGGCGGCCCCGGGCATTGTGGTGCGTCTCTCAACCGGTATTATCTGAAGACCTTCGTGGAATCACGGTGACCCCCTAAGCGAGCCCCTGCGATCAGCGGGCGAGGCGGCCAGCGGGCCCGCTGCCGGGCTGGCGATGCCTCCTCGGTCCGGCCCCGCCGCGTCTTCCGCCGCCGCCGGTGCCGCTCGACACGACTCCTTCCGACCCCTCGGCTTCCCATGGAATATCGCCCCCTCGGCAACACCGACCTGAAGCTTCCGGTCCTCGGTTTTGGGGCCTCTTCGATCGGTCAGGAATTTCGCCAGGTCGATCTGAACGATGCCCTCCGGGCCGTCCGCGTCGCCCTCGACGGGGGGATGAACTACATCGATACAGCCGCCTACTACGGGCGGGGGATGAGCGAAATATTACTGGGGCGGATGCTTCCGGAAATCCCCCGCGATTCGTACGTCCTCAGCACCAAGCTGGGTCGTTACGCCCCCCAGCATTTCGATTTTAGCGCTCGGCGGGTTGCCGAGAGTATCGATGTTTCGCTCGAACGAATGGGCATCGAATATATCGACATGGTCTTTTGCCATGACATCGAATACGTCGCTCCGCAGCAGGTTTTCGAAGAGACTTTGCCGGCGCTTCGGAAGCAGGTGGAGGCGGGCAAGGTCGGCTACATCGGCGTCAGCGGCTACCCGATGAAGATCTTCGAGCGGGCGATTGCCGAAGCGGATGTCGACGTGCTGCTGACCTATAACCATTACACGCTGCAGAACGATATGGCGCTGCGGTTGGTGGGGCCTTGCCAGGAAAAAGGGATCGGCCTGATTAACGCCGCTCCGTTCTCGGCACGCCTGCTGACCGACGCCCCGCTGCCGGCTTGGCACAAGGCGACCCCCGAAGTCCGCGAGGTCGCGGCCCAGGCGGTCGAGCATTGCCGACAACGGGGCACGAATATCGCTCAGTTGGCGCTGCAGTACTCGATCGCGCATCCCGACTTCGCTTCCTGCGTGACCGGTTCGGCCAATCCCGATCGGGTCCGCCAATGGCTTGCCTGGATGGAAGAGCCACTCGACACGACGTTGGTCGAAGAGGTGCAAGCCATCCTCCGGCCGATCCACAATTGGGTCTACGTCGAAGGCCGTCCCGAAAATAACGACGTGTAAACCGCCTCGGTTCGGTCGCCTCGATGGCGTCGCTGTAAACAATCGTTGCTCCTTTCCCAACCCTCTCCCGCTGGCTCGATCGATGCGCGCGATCCGTCTTGAAGAACCGCAACGCTTTGTCCAGGTGGAGATCGAGGAACCGGCTGCCCCGGGGCCGGGCGAAGCCTTGTTGCGGACGCACCGGATGGGGGTCTGTGGCACGGACCTGGGCGGCTACCTGGGAAAGATGCCATTCTTTGGCTACCCCCGGATCATCGGTCACGAGCTGGGCGTGGAGGTCCTGGAGGTCGGTCCCGGCGTCACGAACGTCCGCCCGGGCGATCGTTGCAGCGTCGAACCGTACCTCAATTGCGGCGCCTGTTTCGCCTGCCGGCGGGGGGCGACCAATTGCTGCCAGAGCAACCAGACGCTGGGTGTGATGTGCGACGGCGGGTTGTGCGAACGCTTTGTCCTGCGGGCCGACAAGCTCCATCCTTCCCGCGCGCTTTCCTACGAGCAGCTGGCCCTGGTCGAGACGCTGGCGATCGGCTGCCACGCGGCCGACCGCGGCGACAGTCAAGCGGGGGATCAGGTCCTGGTGATCGGGGCCGGGCCGATCGGGCTGGCGGCCGTCGAATTCGCCCGCCTGACCGGGGCGACGCTGACGGTGATGGATCAGGTGGAAAGCCGCCTGCGGTTTTGCCGGGAGACGTACGGCATCGAAAACCTGATCCGGTTTGAATCGGCAACGCAAGCGCTGGCCGAGACCAACCGGTTGACCGACCACGATCGGTTTGCCGTCGTCATCGACGCCACCGGCAATCACCATTCGATGAGCGGTGCCCTGCATCATGTCGCCCAGACCGGCACGTTGGTCTACGTGGGGATCACCGATCAAACGATCACGTTTCCTCACAGCCTGTTCCACAAGCCCGAGATGACGCTCAAGGCAAGCCGGAACGCCCTGCCGGGTGACTTTACGCGGATCATCCGGTTGATCGAAGAAGGCACGATCAAGACCGATCCCTGGATCACGCATCGGACCCGCTTCGAGGAGATGATCGAGGATTTCCCCGCCTTCACAAAGCCGGCAAGCGGAGTCCTCAAGGCGGTCGTCTCCTTGACCTGAGCGGGCTTCCCACCGGATCTCTGTTCCCCCACGCCACCTTTCAGGCACCGTTTGACCATGCTCGAGATTTCCAAATACACCTTCGGGGTGGGCGATCGCTTTGCCCATCAAGCCAAAGCCCAATTGCAAGCTTGCCTGCTGGCGACCGCGGAAGGCGCGGAAGTCGTCCCCGTCTGGAACAAGTCGCACCGGGAACACACCACCGTCGGTTCCCAGCCGGCGAGCGTGCGGAAAGCCGCCGACGCGGCGGTCCAGGAACTCGGCTGGGACCGGCCGTACCACGTCGATGCCGACCACATCAACTTGTCGAACGTCGATGGTTTTCTGGAGGCTTCGGATTTCTTCACGATCGACGTGGCCGAGGCGATCGGCCAGCCAGCGCCGGCCGACCAGGTCAACGCGCTGCTCGATCGCTTCCCTCAACTGATCGGCACGGTTTCGGTTCCGGGCATCGCCGCACCCCTGGAGATCTCGCGGGAAACGGCCGAGCAGATTGCCGGCAAGTACCTGTTGGCCGTTGAACAAGCGGGGGAGATCTATCGCCACATCGCGGCCGCCAAGGGTGAGGATTCGTTCATCACCGAAGTTTCCATGGATGAGACCGACCAGCCGCAAACCCCGCCCGAGTTGCTGATCATTCTGGCGGCGTTGGCCGACCGCCAGGTCCCCTTGCAGACGATCGCCCCCAAGTTCACCGGCAGGTTC
>CAYNVI010000246.1:0-7134 GCA_964400585.1 uncultured Pirellulaceae bacterium
TAGGCGATCCAGCCCAAAGCATAAAACACCCAGAAGTAAAATTGCGCCGTGCCGTCGCCAAGTTCTGGGTGGAATCCGCCTTCAAAAAACTGCGCTACGTAGCTGAAATAGATCATCGCCAGCCCAGCGATTACGAACTTGGTGGCGGATCGGAGGAAGGTCGCCCCCGCGACCCCGAGAATTGCCAAAAGCTGGATCTGCAGCATGGGCACATCGATCGTCCAGTTCATGTAGCGAAACCCGTTGCTGAATGCGCCTCGGGAGAGGCTGGCGTCAGCAGCAATCGGGACCCCCTCGAAGCCGATAATGTCTTCCTGCATATTCACGTTGACGTAGCCGCCAATACCTTCGCCTAACGCATCGGGCACGTACTGAAAGGAATCTGCCCAGCTCTGATACTGTGTCCAGAGGATGAGCGCCGCCGAAATCATGACGACGCTTCCCAGGTAGCTCGTCAGCCGGTACTTCGGAGCGGTCGAAGAAATCGAATACGCGAAATAAATCAGTCCGGCCACCATAGCGCCGAGCCCGAAGACCAGCACGTGAGCGATCAGCTGATACTGATAGTCGTGATAGACGAGGTAGTTCTCCATATTGGTCATCAGGACACCTAATTTCGTTTCCGGTTGGAGTAGCGATCCAATGGGTGATCTTTCTGAGCCGTCGGATCATTTTTTGGATCCGACAACCCCCACTGGTAGACGCATCTTCACCCTTGGCAGCCATCTACCCCTGCTAGTACCGAGAACATTAGCCGCGGGAGGGAGGGAAAGGGACACGAAGCTTTCCCATGCCCGGAAAGGGGTCACGGCCCGCAAGGGGGACGGAAAGAGACGGAAACCAGACGGAAAGCGGAAACGGAAAGCGGAAAGGGGACATGAACCTATTCCCAGTAGGGACCGAACACGAATGCTTGGCCCCTGGCCTCGTCGAGCTGCTGCTTGAAGGCGGCATCGGCCCGCGGACGGGTAACTCCGGTTCCGCCACGCAAGACAAATCGACTTCGCTGTGCGTGTTTCCTAGGCTTCCTAGTCGACCTGGGCTACGTATTTTGTGTTGACGAAAAAGCACTGACCCCGTCAGGCAGGAAGTTTGGAAACACAGAGGCACAGAGGACACAGAGAGTCCCGCGCGATCGTCCTCTGTGAACTCGGTGCCTCTGTGTTTCTATCCTGCCGACGTCACCGCACCTCCTCGACTGGCCGAATCGGTACCTGACACCTCTTCGTGAGGTTAGCATGTTACCTGAATTCGCCAGTTGCTCTGGACTCCTTGTTTTGCTTTGACGAAAAAGCACTGACCCTCGGCAAGGAGGGCAAGCAGACTCCGGATACGCAGGAAATCGCATGAACCAATCGGATGAAAACGAAACTGACCAGCGCGCGTCCTCTAACGAGGCAATCCGGCGACGCGTGGGACGGAAGTTGCCCGATATTATTTACGGCGCCAATGATGGCATTATCACCACCTTTGCGGTCGTCTCAGGGGTCGTGGGAGGAAACCTTTCGTCCCAAGTGGTTCTGATCCTCGGGTTTGCCAACCTGTTGGCCGATGGCGTTTCCATGGGGGCCAGCAACTACCTGGCGAAACGCTCGCGAGGCGAGGACGAGGAGCTGCTGCCCCATGCCGAGGCAGCCCGCCATGGAGGGGTCACCTTCGTCAGTTTTGTCCTGATCGGGGCGATTCCCTTGTTCGCCTACATTATCGCGCCGGCGGGCTGGCGGTTTCTGGCGGCCACGGTGGTCACGCTGTTAACGCTGTTTGTCGTCGGCGCGATGCGGGCCGCCTGGACCCAGAGTCACTGGTGGCGAGCCGGAACCGAGATGCTGCTGGTCGGTGCGGCGGCCGCCGGCATTGCCTACGGCATCGGCGCGCTGATGTCCCGGATCGTTGGCACCGGCGTGTTGGCGGGAGCATAGCCCGCACGGGGTCCCGCGACCGGCCGACAACCGCCGGCGTTCAAGCGTCGCGGGCTTCGACCAGCATGCGGAGGCCGACGAGGTAGCGGACGACGTCGGTCGCTTCGACCGAGGCCCACTTTTCCGCTTTGTGCCGGAGGATCGCCAGTTTCAGCATCTCCACCGCTTCGGAGAGGTCGGCCGGCAATTCGGGTAGGTCCCGGAAGGGCTGGATCAGGTCGCCCGCTGCCGCCGCTTCGTCCTCGAACGCGGGCGCGCCCGCCGCGGCCCCATCGAGGGCATCACGGCTGGGGTCCTCGCCGAAATCGGGCCCTTCGTAATCGGGGCCTGCGGAAATCCCGTCAGGCTCTTCCTCGCGATGGGGGCCGCCCCCGCCTCCTTGGGCCGGCTCGATGATGTCTTCATCCATGTCGACCACCGCCAGGTCATCAGCGGACGGCTTTTCGGTCGGCTTGCCTCCCCGGGCTTGCCAGCGTTGTTCGCGCATCTGCGAGACGCTCCAACCGCTCTGCATCGCCCCTTCTAGCCAGAGCGGCGCATCTTCCCAATCGAGGGCCGCCAGGAAATGGCTCCAGTACAACCCGGCGTAGTTTTCGTAGCCGCTGCCGAAGTGATCGTAGACCCGGCGGAGACGGCCGACGTGCGGGGCGGTGACGCCGCCGGCACGGCGGGCCCAGGCGTCGTCGGAGTATTCGGAAGAAGCAGCCCCGCTTTCGACGAGGGCGGCCCGCCACTCGCTGATGATCCGCCCCTTCTCCCAATTGGTCGAGCTGATCAGCCGGTTCCACTGGCCGAGGTACGGTTCCGAAGTGCGGTCGAGCACTTCGGGGGCGAGGGGGCTCGCTTCCGCCTCGCTGCCGCCGTCGGCCTCGAACGCGGCAGCAAATTCCTCGCGTTCCTCCTGATCACGCGCGTCGAGCGGGGCTGGCGGGGCGAGCGGAGCCGAAGGGGAGGCTGGTTCGGGGGCTTCGTGGTCTTGGCTCATCTCCGAAAATTCCTACTTTCAGGGGGGGGAAGCCGAACGCTCGTGGCACGGGACGCCGTCGCGGTCGCGGGGCAGCGAAGGAGGTCGCTACGCTAGCATCTTGTCTCCCCGGCTTGAAAGCCCCCGAGTGGGCGGTGAGCCTGGGCGGCCCGAATTGCGGGCCGGTTGCAACAGCCAGGGAATCAAGAAGAGAGAGGAGAAGGGTGCCGGGGGCCGCCCCAGCCCTCCCTCGTGGGCCGTTGTTCTCGCCCGCTCGCCGCCGGTGGTGCCGGCTTTGCCTCCCAGGTCGCCTCCTCTTGCGGCAATCCATGTTGCGCCACGCCGGCGGTCAGCCCCGCCAGGTAAAAGAGGAACAGATGGACCATCGGCATCACGGAGACGTCCTGGAACAAGCCGTTAAAACCGTAGCCGATCAGGGCCGTCATCGTCAGCATCCCCAGCTGCTGGCGCTCCGAGAAGCCTCGCTTATCGCCGGCCAGCCGGATGCTTTGCGAGGCCCACGTCAGTAGAAGCAGGCTGAATAGGGTGGCCCCGACCAACCCCGCATCGACGAGCAAAGAAAGGAAGACATTGTGCTGCATGTAGCCGCGGGCCGCTTCGAGCGGGAGGTCGTACGAGGTGTCCTGGTAATAGGGCGGCACGTGTTCAAAGTAGTGGCCGTAACCGACGCCCGCCAGCGGATGGTCTTGGAACATCTCCCAGGCCAGGATGCCGAGCAACGGACGCAATTCCAATGATTTTTCCGCCGCCGCGGCCGAGAGGGCTTTGTCGCGTTTCAGACGGAGCAATTGGTCCTTGAGGCCGAGGGCGAGGGAAGCGGCCAGCAATACCGCTGCGGCGAGTCCCAGCACGCGGACCCAGCGGGGGGCGTAGAAGGCGGCGACCGCGGCGATCGCCAGCAACGCTCCCAGCCAGACGCCGCGGGTTAGCGTCCCGTAGACGGCCAGGCAGACCAGTCCGCCCAGCAGGCCGTAGAGGATTTTGCCGAGCCGCTCGGCTTGCACACCGCGGATCAGCACCAGCCCCAGCCCGGCGGTCAGCAGCACGCCGTTGGCCGCCGGATTGAGCAGCGGTCCCCGGGCACGCCCGAAAAATTCCGAGAGGGTCGGATCGGCGATGTAGCGGGGGAAAACCAAGCCGTACCATCCGCGCCATTCGCAGATCGCGATCACGCTGACGTAGACGGTAAAACCGATCAAGACGTTCAGCACCCCACGCAGTTCGTGCCGCCGAACCGCCGCCCAACGGGCGACGGCGTAGATCCCCGCTGGGAGGGCAAAGTAGAAAAGCCAGCGCGCCAAGGGCGACGAGCCGTCGGGCACGGCTCCCCCGCGTTGGCTGCCCACCAGCAGCCAACCGAGCAGCAGGAGGACCACCCAATCGCTGCGCTGGAACGATTGCACCGCGGTCCAACCGAGCCGCCAATGGACGATGAAGAGGATCATCAGCAGGCCCCACAGGAGGCGGTCGGCGCTGATTTGGATCGGCCCCTCGATGGCGAAAAATGGCGGCCCAAAACAGGCGCCGGTCAGCACCACCGCTAAGCCCGCCACCGCCAGGCTCGCATAGCGGGCCAACAGCAGCCCCCACAGCAAGAAAGCGATTCCGAAGAGGACGACGAGCAGGTTCATGAGGGTGTCAGGGAGCAGAGTGCAAAACTTCCCCGTCACGAGGGGCCGTTCCGACAGCACTTCCCCGCCACCCTCTCGCGCCTTTCCGGGAAGAGGCAGGGGGGCGGTCTCTATAAAAGCCGCCGTGATTTCGGAACGGTTCCCTGAAGGAAGGCCATGCCAAAGGTAGCATGCTCTGCGGGGCGGGGACGAATTACGGCTGCGCGTCTTTCGTCTTCAGCAGTTTGTCGAGCACGCCGTTGACGAAACGCGGGCTGTTGACGTCGCCATACCGCTTGGCCAGCACCAACGCTTCATTGATGGCGACCCGTCCCGGCGTGTCGGTGAAGAGGATTTCGTGCGCTCCCAAGCGGAGCACGTTCCGATCGGTAATCGCCATCCGCGAGATCGCCCAATTGGTCGCCCACTGGGAAAGCCGCTGATCGATCACGTCGCGATGCAGCAGGGTGCCCGCCAAGAGCTGGTCGGCGAAGGTGGTCAACGCTTTCCGCCCCTGCATCCGCGAGCGGATGAAGGCATGGGCCGCTTCCCTCTCCCGACCCGGATTCACATCCGCTTCATAGAGCAACTGAAGGACTACTTCGCGGGCTCGACGTCGTGTGGCCATCTCAGTCTGGGGGAACCGTGGATCGCGGGGGGGAGGGCTCGGCATCGCGCACTCGCGCGGGACAACGCGGCGCCGAGGGGAACGCCGGCCGGACGTGGCGGCGGTGCCGAGGGGCTCGGCAAAACACAGCACAGCACAACACGGATCGGAGCGCCCCCGCCAAACCGCGCCGCCCGAGCGAGTTGCCGAAGCGTGCCGCCTGCGCAAGGCGGGCCGACGCACACGGCCATCGCTGCGGCACCTAGTCAAGCTGCGGCACCTAGTAAACTCGATGACGCGGCACGGGGGAACCGGGTGGCGGGCAGCGGGTCGCGAGGTGGCGCCGGCCGGCCGGTCAGGCGTCACGGTTTTGCGGACCAGTGGGTGGCTAAGCGAAGCATCTCCACGAGGGCTTCGGCGGTTTCCACCCCTTTGTTGCCGACGTTGCCGCCACTGCGGTGGATCGCCTGTTCCACGGTGTTGCACGTCAGCAACCCGAAGGCGACCGGTTTTCGGCTTTCCAGCGACATCTCCATCAAGGCCAGCGAGACCGCCCGATTGATGTGCTCGTCGTGCGTCGTTTCGCCTTTGATCACCGCGCCCAGTGCGATCGCGCCGATCACGCCGTCGGCATCGATCGCCTGCCGCGAGGCCAGCGGAAGCTCCCACGCGCCCGGCACGCGGGCGACGCGGAGCTGATCGTCGGCCATGCCGGCGGCCCGCAGGGTTTCTGTTGCTCCCCGCAGCAGGTTGTCGGTGATGCCCGCGTGGTAGCGGGAAACGACCACCACAACTTCGCCGGGGGGGAGAGGGCCTTCGGTACCTGTCAGCTCAATCGGCATCGCAGCGTTTCCAAAAGTTTTCGAGAAGCGGGAGGTTGGGGCTGTCCAAAGATGGCAAAGCGAAGGGGGCTCGCCAAGTGGGCGGATGTCGTCGCTGCTGGGCGTCGCCTCGGAACGCCTCCTGTGAGATCTCTTGTTCGTCGGGGGGAGCAGGGAGCAGGGAGCACGGAGGTCGGATCAGCGGGCGCGCTCGGCGGGAGGATTCGGGGGGAGCGGGGCCCCCGGGGCATCGGCAGCGGGGCCGGGGGCCATCGGGAGGCGGCCGACGACAATCTGCCCGTCTCGGTGCTCTAGCGAGATCCCTTCCAGCGGGCCGACTTCGGTATAGAACATCGCGTCCGGTTCGATCTGCCCCGCCCGATTCCGCTCGATATGCCGACGGAGCGACGGCTGACGCCCGAGCCGCGGCAGGACGCCCAACCACACGATCAGGGTGCTGAGGATGCAGACGAACAGCGTCCAGCGAGCACGCCGGGGGCGGGGGGCGGAGTGACGCGTCATGGCGAGGCCTGCTCGATCGTCGTGACCAGCTCGGGAAAGAGCCAATGGAAGACCAGCCAAGCCATCGCCAAGGTCAGACAGAGGTTCAGCGATTGACCGACGATGTACAGGACGATCGGCTTGCCCCCTTTCAGGCACTTGGCCAAGTTGGCGAAGTTCGACTCCAGCCCGATGCTGACGAACGCGAGGCAGAAAAACCAGCCGCGGAGGTTTTTCGTGAATCCCGAGGCGGTGGTCGCTAACGCTTCACCGGGAGGACCGGACCAAGCGAGCAGAGAAAAGAGCAGCGAGGCGGCCGCGAAGCCGAGGATAAAGCGGGGAAAACGCCGCCAGATTTCGCTGATCCCCACCTGCGGTCCCGCCCCGCCGTCACTGCCGGTTTCCATGAAGCGCGTCCAATAGACCGCCACCCCGAAGGCGACGACCCCGATCAGGATGTTCTGAATCATCTTGATCGTGATCGCGACCGCTGCTGCGTTGGGATCGAGCATTTCCCCTGCCGCGGCCACCGCCCCGGTCGCATCGATTGTCCCCCCCATCCAGGCACCGCCGACGATCGCGCTGAGTCCCATCGCCGAAATCACCAGCGGCAATACGAACATCATGACGACGGTGAAGGCGAGCGAGAGACTGATCGCCAGCGACAGCTCTTCTTTCTTCGCCCGGCAAG
>CAYNVI010000247.1:0-7099 GCA_964400585.1 uncultured Pirellulaceae bacterium
CCGCTGGAGGGCTCGTTGGTCCTGCAGATCGGTGAAGGAGAAGTCGGTCGCAATCTGAAGACCCAGGTCTTGGACCAGCCCTTAGATCACCGCAGCGTCTACTTGCCGGTGATTCGCGGGATCGTCCCCGCATCGCTGAAGCTCTGCGACTTTCCCGAACCCTCCAATGTGCAAGGCCAGCGGGACGCGAACACGACCCCCAAGCAGTCGCTGTATCTGCTAAACAGTCCGTTTGCATTACGGGCGGCGAAAGCCTTTGCCGGCCGGCTGGCCGAGGCCGCGGCAACCGACGCGGAACGGATCCGCCTGGCCCATCAGCTCTGCTTTGCCCAGCCTCCCTCGACCGATCAATTGGCCCGTGCCGAAGCGTTCCTGGCGATGATGACCGCGCAGCCCGCCGAAGCCGGCGAGCAACGCTCGCCCAGGCAAATCGCCTGGACGGCTTACTGCCAAAGCCTGTTGTCCAGTGCCCCGTTTCGTTTTCTCGATTGAATGCGCTTTCCGCAGACATTCTCCTCTAGCCCCTCAGAAAGCCATGTTTGTGTCGCGCCGACAGATGCTTCATGCCGCGACCTGCGGCTTCGGATCGCTGGCCCTGCTCGATCTGAATCAACGCAGCTGGAGCGCCGAAAGCCGGGCGGCCAAAGGGCCGCTCGCGGCCAAGCTGCCGCATCATCCGCCACGGGCCGATCGCTGTATCTTCTTACACATGCGGGGCGGCCCGTCGGCGATGGAGAGCTTCGAGCGGAAGCCGGAACTCGACAAGCAAGCGGGGAAGCCGGGCCGCAATAAAAAACGCAAGATCGCACCCTCGCACTGGGAATGGAAACGCCGGGGAGAGAGCGGGCTGTGGGTCTCCGAACTCTTTCCGCATCTGGCCGAGCAAGCCGACGAACTGTGCGTCCTCTCGGGCATGCACGCCGATATCGGCAACCATACTCCGGCGATGTTGCAGCTCCACACCGGCTCGTTCAGCTTCACCCGACCTTCGATGGGGGCGTGGATGCTGTACGGGCTGGGCACGGAGAACGCGAACCTTCCCGGCTTCATCAGTATCAGCCCGCCGGTGATCAACGGCGGATCGAAGAACTACGGGGCGGCCTTCCTGCCGGCGGTCTACCAAGGCACGGCGATCGGCGACATCAAAACGCCGGTGCAGAAAGCGGAGATCGGTAACCTGGATCATCCCCTGCTCAACCGGAGCCAACAGCGTCGCCAGCTCGACCTGCTGCAACAGCTCAATCAGGATTACGCCGAAACCGCCGGCCAGGCCCCGCAGGTCGACGCGGTGATCGATGCGTATGAACTCGGCTTCCGGATGCAGTCCGAATTTCCCAGCGTGATGGACCTGCGTGGGGAAACCGCCGAGACACTCGACCGCTACGGGATCGGCCCGGGACGTCCCTCCGACAACTTCGGTCGGCAATGCCTGCTGGCCCGACGGATGGTCGAAGCGGGCGTCCGGCACGTCGAAGTCTGCGACGAATTCTGGGACCAACACAACAATCTGGTCAAAGGGCACGCATCCCGCGCGGCGGCCACCGACCAACCGGCGGCCGCCTTGATCGAGGACCTGCGGCAACGCGGCCTCCTCGATCGCACCCTGGTCCTGTGGGGAGGCGAATTCGGCCGCACTCCGGACACTGCCAAGAAAGACCTCGATGGTCGCGACCATAACCCCGACGGCTACACGATGTGGATGGCCGGTGGCGGCGTCCGCGGCGGTTTCCAGCATGGCGCGACCGACGAACTCGGTTACGAAGCCGTGGAAGGACGCGTCCATTTGCACGACCTGCACGCCACCATGCTGCATTTGATGGGCTTGGACCACAAGGCGCTGACCTTCCGCTACGCCGGACGCGATTTTCGCTTGACCGACGTCCACGGACATGTCGTCGAAGAGATCCTGGCGTAAACCGGCCTATCCCTCTTTTCCGGCCGGCACGTTGCCTTTCGCCCGGTACTGCAGGAACGCATCGAGAAAGCCCTGCAGTTCGCTGCCATCCATCACGGCATTGAAATTGCCCACGTAATGGCCGGTGCGTGCATCCTTGACCCGTTGGTCGGGATGGAGGAAATAATTACGGATCTGAGAACCGAATCCGGTCCGCGCCTGGTTGGCGTACTTGCTAGCCTGTTCCGCTTCGCGGCGGTCTTCCTCGATCCGGGCAAGCTGGGCGCGGAGCATTTTCTAGGCGGTGGCCCGATTCTGGTGCTGGCTCCGTTCGTTCTGACACTGGACGACCGTATTGGTCGGGACGTGCGTCAGCCGAATCGCGCTGTCGGTCTTGTTGACGTGCTGCCCGCCGGCTCCTCCCGCCCGGTAGCGATCCTCGCGGACGTCCTTCTCGGCGATATCGATGTCGATCGAATCATCGATTTCGGGCGAGACATCGACGGCCGCAAAGCTCGTCTGCCGCTTGCCTTCACTGTTGAACGGGCTGATCCGCACCAGGCGGTGCATCCCTTCTTCCCCCTTGAGGTAGCCATAGGCCATCGGGCCGCGGACCGCGATCGTGGCATGATTGATCCCCGCCTCCTCGTTCTCCTGGCGATCGAGCAGCTCGATCTTGTAATCGTGGGCAACGGCCCAGGCCGAGTACATCCGCAGCAGCATGTCGGCCCAATCGTTGGCATCGGTCCCGCCGTCACGCGCATTGATCGTCAGGATCGCGCCGGCGGTATCGTTCGGACCGTTCAGCAGCGCCTTCAGTTCCAGGTCGTCGAGAATCTTTTCCAGCCGCTCGATCTCGGCCTCGACCTCCGCCTCCATCTCGGCATCTTCCTCGGCCATCTCGAGGAGGGCTTCGAGGTCCTCGGCGGCCGTCAGCGCTTCCTCCATCGGCGTCACGATCAGCTTCAGCCCTTTGAGCTGGCTGACGGTCTGTTGGGCCGACTCGGAATCTTCCCAAAAATCGCTCTCGGACATCTGCATTTCGATCGACTTGATCGCCTCTTGCTTGCCCGAGTAGTCGAGGCTGTCGCTTAATTGGGCGAGACGCTGGCGGATTTCTTGGCTGCGGTTGACCAGATCGGCGTCCACGGCGGGGCCTGAAAAAGAGGGGAAGGGGGTCGAGGAGGCAGACGTTCGTTCCTCGCATCCTTCAATATAACCAGCCGCAGGAAACGGCCGTAGGCCCATTGCGCCAGGCCGATCGCTCCAGGCCCCTCGCTACAGGCCTCGGCCCGCCGCGCCGCTTGCCCGGCGGCCGCGGTGGCAGCGGCGTAGGGAAATGCGGGTCGATGCGATAGACTGAGGGCAACGCCAAACAAGCAACGCGCAACCCAGGAAAAGGAAAGCGGGATGGCACGGGTGGTTTTAGCGATGAGCGGGGGGGTCGATTCGAGCGTCGCCGCGCACCTCCTGTTGCAGCAAGGCCACGAGGTCGTCGGGGTCTTCATGCGGCATGGCGAGGAATCTTCGGCGACGGTCTGCCAAACCGAGGCGTCGGACAAGGGGGGGCTGCCAGTCCTCCCCGAACGAGCCGGACACAAGCAGGGCTGCTGCACCGCCAGCGATGCCGCCGATGCCCGCCGCGTCGCCGGCCGCCTGGGGATCCCCTTCTACGCCCTGGACCTGCAACAGGATTTCCGGCGGATCGTCGATTATTTCGTCGGCGACTACCTCCGCGGCCGCACCCCCAACCCCTGCGTCCAATGCAACAACTGGATCAAATTCGGACGCCTGTTTGACTACGCCGATGACATCCAGGCCGATTTCGTCGCCACCGGCCATTATGCTCGGATCGCCACCATCGACGGGCAACCGGCTCTCTGCCGCGGGCTCGATGACAGCAAAGATCAATCGTATGCGCTCTACGGGATCGCGCGAGCGCGGTTATCCCGGATGTTGCTGCCGGTCGGCGACCACGCCAAAACGGAAATCCGTCGCCTGGCGGAGGCGATCGGGTTGGCGGTGGCGCACAAGAAAGACAGCCAGGAGATCTGCTTTGTGACCAGCGGCCACCACTCCGATTTCGTCCGTCAGCAGCGTGGCCTCGACGCGCCCTCCACCGCCGGCGAGTTTGTCACCGAGGACGGCACAGTGGTCGGGCAGCATCGCGGCTTCGAAGCCTACACGGTGGGCCAACGGAAAGGGCTCGGTATCGCCCTGGGGGAACCTTGTTTCGTCCTCCGGATCGAGCCCGCGACTTGCCGGGTCGTGGTCGGTCCTCGCAGCGCGCTGTTGCGTGACGGATTGATCGCTGAAGAAGCGAACTGGCTGATCGCCCCGCCGACGTCCGAACCGCTGCCTTGTCGCGTCCAAATCCGCTACAACGGGACGCCCAAGGCGGCGACGGTCCGCTGCCTCGATGAGGCGGCGGAACGCTTCGAAGTGATCTTCGAGCATCCGGAAGAAAGCATCGCTCCGGGACAAGCCGCCGTCCTCTACGACGGGGAACGCGTCTTGGGAGGTGGCTGGATTGCCCGCTCGCTCACCGCTCCGGCCGCCGCCGACGACGGCTCCCAGCAGGCTGTCCCGCCGCCTCGGCTCGGCGATTTGTCTTCCCCCCAGGCGTGACCTAGCTTCCTCGCAGCGGAACCCTGCTCCCCCCTCCCCGTCTCCTTTTCCGCACGTTTGATTACGGCCGATTGCATGGGTATTTACGATCGCGACTACGCTCGCCCTCAGCCGTCGCTGCTGGGTGGCCCGCTCCGTTCCAAATCGGCGACCGTCATCCTGCTGGCGATCAACGTCGCCGCCTTCCTGCTGAATGCCATCCTGGGGATGTTTTTTCAGGGAGGGGTCGATGCGTTGGGGAATGCGACACGCTCCGACGTGCTCTTCGACTGGATGGCTGCTTCCAGCGATACGATCGTCAAGCCTTGGATGTGGTGGCAGTTCCTGACCTATGGCTTTGCCCACAGCTCGACGAACATTTGGCACATCTTTTTCAACATGTTCGTGCTGTATATCTTCGGCAACACGGTCGAGCGCCGGATCGGGCGGAACGAGTTTTTTCGTTTCTATTTGAGCGCAATCGTGCTCGGCGGAATCGTCTGGAGTCTGAAAGCGTTTGCCTTGGGGACGTCGGGCAGCCTGGTCGGCGCCTCGGGCGGTGTCCAGGCGGTCACGATCCTCTTCGCGTTCCTCTTCCCCGACGCGATCATCCTGGTCTTCATGGTGATCCCGATGAAGGCCTGGGTGGTCGGCGCGCTGGTCGCCGCCTTCAATGTCTATTCGGCCATTTTCGGTGCCTCCACCGACCGGACCGCCTATGACGTCCACATCGTGGGGATCGCGTTTGCCGCGGCCTACTACCTTGGGCAATGGAATCTGGGACGGATGCTGCCCGCTTCTTGGCAAGAGATTCAGTTCAAATGGCCGAAGAAGCGGCCTCCCCTGCGGATTCATGATCCGAACCGCCGCACCGTCCGCGACGAGGCGGAAGCCGATCGGATCTTGGAAAAGATCCATCGCGAGGGAGAAGCCAGTCTGACCCGCGGCGAACGTCGCTTCATGGAATCGTACAGCAAGCGGAAACGCCAGCAACGCGGTTCGTGACGGCGCTCCCCCGCCGCGCAGCGGATCGCGGGGGAGAAGGAGAGGATGAGCGGTAGTGTTCGGACAGGGCCTAAAGCCGGCTCGGTTCGGCAAGGCGCGGGCGGATTGCGATAGAATGCCGCGTCGTCGTTCTATGTTGTCTCGAGGCGGGAGGAACCATCACGGTGAGTACGCAGGAGAAGGTGCGGGTCGTTCGGAGGCAGGATTATCAACCCCCTGCTTTCTGGGTCGAGCATGTCGATTTGGAATTTGACCTCGCCCCCCAGAACACGATCGTCCGCACGCGGCTGGAACTACGTCGCAATCCCGCGCGGCCCGCTGCGCCGCTGCATCTGGACGGGGAAAACCTGGAATTGCGCTCGATCGAACTGGATGGCGAACCGTTGCCGCCCGAACGGTACCAACAGGACGAGCGGGGGCTGGAGATCGCCGCGCTGCCCGACAGATGCTGCTTGGAAACGGTGGTCCGCACCCAGCCGGCCGCCAACACGTCGCTGTACGGGCTCTATCAATCGTCGGGGAATTACTGCACGCAGTGTGAAGCCCTCGGCTTCCGCAAGATCACCTATTTCCCCGATCGCCCCGATGTGATGGCCAAGTACCGGGTGACGCTCCGCGCCGACAAGGCGACTTGCCCGGTCCTCCTGTCCAATGGCAACTGCCTGGCCGTCCGTGATCTAGAGGACGGTCGCCACCAGGCGGTCTGGGAAGATCCTTTTCCCAAGCCCAGCTACCTGTTCGCCTTGGTGGCCGGGGACCTGCGTTGCCACCGCGGTGAATTCGTGACCCGCAGCGGTCGCCGCGTTGCCCTAGAGATCTGGGTGGAGCCGCAGAACCTGGATCGCTGTGAGCATGCCCTTCGTTCGTTGCAGACCGCCATGCGTTGGGACGAAGAGACCTTCGGCCTGGAGTACGACCTGGACGTCTACATGATCGTCGCGGTCAATGACTTCAACATGGGTGCGATGGAAAACAAGGGATTGAACATTTTCAATTCCAAATTCGTGCTCGCTTCTCCCGAAACCGCCACCGATGACGACTATTCGCGGATCGAAGCGGTGATCGCCCACGAATATTTTCACAATTGGACCGGCAACCGTGTGACCTGCCGCGACTGGTTCCAGCTGACGTTGAAGGAAGGGTTGACGGTCTACCGCGACCAGCAGTTTACCGCGGACCAGAGCTCTGCTGCCGTCAAACGCATCGATGACGTGGCTCAGCTGCGGGCGCGACAATTCGTCGAGGACAGCGGCCCGATGGCGCACCCGATCCGGCCCGAATCGTACATTTCGATGGACAACTTCTACACGACGACCGTCTACGAGAAGGGCGCCGAGGTGGTTCGCATGTACGCGACTCGGCTGGGGACCGCCGGGTTTCGCCGCGGCCTGGACCTGTACTTCGAACGGCACGACGGCGGGGCCGTGACCTGCGAGGATTTCCGCCAGGCGATGGCCGACGCAAACCAGGCGGACCTCGACCGTTTTGAACGCTGGTACGCCCAGGCCGGCACGCCGATCGTGGACGTCGCTGGCCAGTGGTCCCCCGAGACGAAGACGTTCACGTTGCACTGTCGCCAATCCTATTCGCCGC
>CAYNVI010000248.1:0-7068 GCA_964400585.1 uncultured Pirellulaceae bacterium
GACTCGCATCGGCACGTCACAGCAGGCGAGCACGGACATAGTCATGGCCATCGTCGGGCGGAAACCACTGTGGATGCCACTCGTGTCTCGGGCTCGCCGGTACGCGAAGCAGTGCTTGCCCCCTGCTGGCGAGACCATGATTCGGATGCCGTCTATCTGGCAGCTGAAAACGAGTACCTTCCGCTTGCGCGGTCCCTCGACCCGACCCCGATCGATTGGTTGGTAGAACCTGCTGCTCGGACGGTCTGTACTGCGAGCACTCGTGTGAGTCCTGCCGGGCTCCGGCCGGCGGGCGAGGGCCCCCCACTCTTTCTGTTGCATGCTGCGCTGAGGCTGTAGGGGCACATCGTGCGAACGCCAGGTTCGCACGCTTGCGTTTGATTGCCTCTCGCGTTTCAGGATCGGGTTGCCGCCTGAGCCTGGAAACGTGTTCCAGTAGCCTTTTTCAATTCGCCAAGTCCGCCTGGGCCGTATGGTCTGGACGGATTGCGTCTGTAATTAGCATGCATAAGCTCGTTAAGCCGATGGTCGGCTTTGCCGTGGTCACCATGGCGGTCGCCGTGGGATGGCTGTGGCGCGATACGATTTTTCAGCGACACGAAACTGCTGAAGACGTCGAGGCTGGCCAATCCGCCGAGCCATCGGAACGGAAAGTTTTGGAACTCGGACCGCAGGCACGGAGGAACTTAGAGCTGGTCGCCAAACCAGCCCAGACGGTCGACTACTGGCGGAGCGTCACGATCCCCGGAGTCATTGATGATCGACCAGGAGTCTCCGATCGTGGCGTGACCGCGCCCGCGGTTGGCGCGATCGCCAAGCTCCATGTCTATCCGGGCGACACCGTCCGCGCTGGCGAACGCCTCGTCTCGATCCAGCTTTTCAGCGAGTACCTGCAGTCGACTCAGACGCAGCTGTTCAAAGCGAATCAGGAGATTGCGCTGCTTGAGAAAGAGCTCGCCCGGCTTTCCGATGTGGCGAGCAGTGGCGCGATCGCGAATTCCCGCCTGATTGATCTGCGCAACGACATTCAGCGTCAAGCGACGCTTGTGAAAGCCGCCAGACAAGAGCTCCTCACAAGAGGCTTGACGCCGCCGCAGATCGATCGAGTTGCAGAAGGAGAATTCAGCTCCCTGATCAGTGTCGTCGCTCCGCCGCCACGAATGCCCGCGACGAAGCGTGAAATTCAACCACAGGGCCCCGCGAGTCAAGCCGGGGATGTCTTCGGCGATCAGCCCGCTGAGGATATCGCCTATGAAGTTCAGTCGCTGGCGATCGAACTGGGGCAAACGGTTCAAGCAGGCCAGTTGATTGCGGATTTGGCCAACCATCGATCGCTTTACGTCGTCGGCCACGCGTTCAAGCGGGAAGCCGGTTTTCTGGAAAGAGCTGCTCAAGAAAGCCGCCCCGTCGAGGTCGAGTTTGCCGACGAAAACGCCGAACGTTGGCCCCCCCTCGAACAAACCTTCGAGATTCGACACCTCTCTAATTCGATCGATCCTGACAGCCGGACCTTCGACTTCTTCATTCCGCTTTCGAATCAGTCGCGGACGTACGAAAAGGAAGGCGAGACGTTTTTGGTCTGGCGTTTTCGCCCTGGTCAACGGACGCGCATTCATGTGCCCGTCGAACAGCTGAAAGAGGTCTTCGTCTTGCCCGCTGAGGCAGTCGCCAAGGAGGGCCCCACGGCGTACGTCTATCGCCAAAACGGAGACCTGTTCCAACAAATTGCTGTGCACGTCCTGCACGAGGATCGCCGGCATGTCGTCATTGCCAACGACGGCAGCATCACTCCGGGAACGTACCTGGCCCAGAATTCAGCTGCTTCGCTGCGCCGCGTTCTGAAGGCCCAGTCGGCCAGCGGCGAGCAACCGGGACTTCACGTCCACGCCGACGGCACCGTCCACGCGGCGCACTGAGGGAATTGCGATGCTTGACACAATCATTCGCCTATCGCTTCGCTATCGCATGCTGGTGGTCATTGCCAGCCTCGCGGTGCTGGTCTACGGCTCCTACTTGGCGACGCAGATCCCGATCGATGTCTTTCCCGACCTCGATCGACCACGCGTCGTGGTGATCACCGAAGCCCCCGGGTTGGCGACCGAGGAAGTCGAGACGCTGGTGACTCAGCCGATCGAAATTGCCCTGATGGGAGCCAGCGGGGTCCAGGCGGTAAGAAGTCAAACCACCTCCGGTTTGAACGTGGTGTATATCGAGTTTGAGTGGTCCACCAAGATCCGCGAAGCTCGCCAGACCGTCAGCGAAAGGCTGGCGACGTTGGAGGGAGTGCTGCCTGAAGGAATCCGTCCGCAAATGACTCCCCCGTCTTCCATCATGGGGCAAATCGTTGTCGCCGGCATCTACCTTCAGACTGGACCGAGCGGCGGTCGGCTGGTTCCGGTTGACCGGGCCGGTCTGATGGCAGAGCTGGTCGGGGTCGGCAGCGAAGCCGAGATGCTTCTTTGGCAACCGCACAAGCGGCGCGATGCGTCGCAGTGGCAGCCAATCGAGGTGGATTTGGTCGAGTGGCTGGAAAGGCCCGGGCGAATTGGCGATTCGGCTGCAGCCGCCGTCGGCGTCGATTCGCTGACCTACGAGGTCAGGTTCTCGTCCGCAGTGAAAGAATTGCTCGAGCTGCGTACCATTGCCGACTGGGTCATTCGTCCTCGTCTGTTGAAAGTCACTGGAGTTGCTGAAGTATTCATGCAGGGTGGCGATCGCAAACAGTACCAAATTCTCCTCGACCCGACCGCCTTGCTGGAATACGACGTCACCGTCCAGGACGTCGCGCAATCGCTGCGAGAGAGCAATATCAATACGAGCGGCGGTTACGCGATCACGGGAGAGACAGAGCGGCCGATCCGAGTCCTCGGGCGACTCGGACCCGGCTCGAAAGAGGTCATCGAGGACCTGAAATCCGTTCCGGTAGCACGCCACCCGAAGCGGAGTGTGCTATTAAGTCAAGTCGCCGAGGTCACCGAAGGCCCCGAACTCAAGCGAGGAGACGGAAGCGTCAACGGCCGTAGTGGCATCGTTTTTACGGTCGTCAAACAGCCGCACGTCGATACCCGCCAACTAACGGACGATGTCGCCGCGGCATTCGAGGAAGTCGAGGCTTCGCTGCCTCCCCATGTCGTCATCAACTCGGAACTTTTCCGGCTGAAGAACTTCATCGATCGCGGGATCTTCAACGTCGCCGAAGCGCTGGTGATTGGCGCGACTCTCGTGATCATCGTGTTGTTCCTGTTTCTGCTGAACTTCCGTACCACGTTTATCACATTGACCGCGATTCCCATGTCGCTGGTTCTCACCACACTCGTCTTCCGCGCGATCGGTTGGCTCAGCGGGAATGAGCTGTCGATCAACGTGATGACGCTCGGGGGAATCGCGGTGGCGATGGGTGAGCTGGTCGATGACGCGGTCGTGGATGTGGAAAATATCTTTCGACGGCTCAAGGAAAACAATCTCCGCGAGGACCCGCGCGGCGCCATTACCGTCGTGTACGAGGCCAGCAAAGAAATTCGTAGCCCGATCCTGTTTGGCACTGCAGTCGTGGTCCTCGTCTTCCTGCCGCTGTTTGCGCTTTCGGGGGTGGAAGGACGGCTCTTTGCGCCGCTCGGATTCGCTTACATCATCTCGATCGTCTCGTCCTTCTTCGTTTCTCTGACGGTCACTCCTGTTTTGTCCTACTATTTGCTCCCAGGATCGCGGGCGACGCAGCAGGAAACCGAGGGCTTTGTGCTGCGGTCCCTCAAAGGGTTAGCCAAGCCGCTGATTCGCACCAGCATGGCCATCCCCAACCGGCTGTTGCTGTTGACTTGGCTCCTGGTCGCCTGTGCCGCGTGGCAGGTATCGCAGCTCGGCCGGAATTTTCTACCCGCTTTTGACGAAGGGAGTGTGCAAGTCAACGTGACCCTGCCACCGGGCTCGTCGCTGCAGGCATCCAACGAAGTGTCTGCCAACATCGACGAGGTCTTCCTGTCCAGGCAGAAGTCGCCGGACAATCCCGACGGAGAAATCCTGAATTTCGTGCGGCGGACGGGCCGGGCGGAGATGGACGAGCATGCTTCGCCGGTCAACTTCGGCGAATACATCCTAAGCATGAATCCCGCGGCGGATCAGGACCGGGAGGTGATGCTGGCCGAGCTGCTTGCTCGCATCAAAGCAGAAGTTCCCGGTGTCGACATCGAGGTGGAACAGCCGCTGGCCCACTTGATCAGCCATATGGTTTCGGGGGTCTACGCGCAAGTCGCCATCAAGATTCACGGAGACGATCTGGACACGTTGCTGGCACTGGCCGACCAAGTGGAAGCCGCGATCCGCGATGTTCCGGGAATTACTCCACCGATCGTGGAACCGATCCGGTTGACTCCTGAACTGCATATTCGGCTGCGTGGCGATGATTTGGCCCTGTACGGACTGACGCGAGAGTACGTCGCGGATGTTTTGCAGACCGCACTGCAAGGGGAAGTGGTTTCCCAGGTTCTCGAAGGGCAACGCCGCTTTGACTTGCTTGTGCGGTTGGAAGAAACCTATCGGACCGATTATGCAAACCTCGGTCGACTGAGAATCGACCTGCCGCACCAAACCGGACATGCCGAGCGAGGTCAGATAGAACTGCGTGACGTTGCCACGATCGAAGAGGGCATTGGACCCAACTCGGTGAACCGCGAGAACGCCCGCCGGCGCATCGTCATCCGCTGCAACACACAAGGACGCGATCTGGCCAGCGCCGTGGCTGCGATCAAGCAGCGCGTCCACTCGGAACTGTCACTACCAGTGGGCTACTACGTCGAGTACGGCGGCCAATTCGAGAGTCAACAAAGCGCGACGCGATTGATCATGATCTTGGCCGGCGTGGCAGTCATCGGAATGTTCCTCGTGCTGATGATCCTGTTCCCATCCGTTCGCATCGTTCTCCAGATTCTCAACGCCTTGCCAGCAGCATTCATTGGCGGCGTCCTCGCCTTGGTGGTGACCCAACAAAATCTGACGGTTGCCAGCCTGGTCGGGTTCATCTCATTGGGAGGAATCGCGGTGCGCAACGGCATCTTGCTGGTGACGCACTACGTTCACCTGATGAACGAAGAAGGGGAAGGCTTCACGCAGGATATGATCCTCCGTGGCAGCCTGGAGCGGTTAGCCCCCGTCTTGATGACCGCCCTGACGGCCGGAATCGGTTTGATTCCGCTGGTCCTGGGCGGCCAAGAACCCGGCCGAGAGATCCTCTACCCAGTCGCCACCGTCATTCTTGGCGGCCTGATGACATCCACGTTTTGTGAGTTCCTGATTCATCCGGGACTCTTTTGGAAATTCAGCGGACAAGATGCCAGGTGGCTAGCAGACGTTGAAGAAGTTACCTCGATTTGATGGAGTGAGTGATGAAGAAGTTCAGTTTTCTCTTGGTCGGAATGTTGATCACGGGTGTCGGTTGCGATCCGTCCGGTTCCGCTCCGGAACGTACCGAAAACAGGGGCAGCGATGCTCCGGAGGACAGTCGCGCTGACGACCCCACCGATGCCGAGCCCGATGATCACAGCGTGGCAGGCCATGCCCACGGGGTCGGTCCCCACGAGGGAACGATCGCTGATTGGGGCGGCGGCACGTACCACGTCGAATTCACGGTCGATCATGAAGCACAGCAAGCGACCGTCTATGTCCTGGGAAGTGACGAAAGAACACCGTCGCCGATCGATGCGAAATCGATCGAATTGAGCATCACCGATCCGGAGATGCAGGTGACCCTGCCAGCCGCACCTCAGGAAGGGGATCCGGAAGGCAAGTCATCACGCTTTGTCGGAACGCATGAGAAACTGGGAGTCGTCCAGGAGTATGCCGGCACGATGACCGGTCTCGTGGACGGAACACCCTACTCCGGTGATTTCAAAGAAGAACCGCACGGCGAGCACGAACACTGAGCCGCAGCATGTGGGGAGGTGGCAGGAAGCTACGCGGACATTTGTCTGAAGCGGACCGTTCTGCTAACCTTCACAAGTTGTTTCCCTCCTGCGATTCCCACCTGCAGCGCGCCGCGTGTCCACTTCGCCGCCATGTCCTTTGCGGATGCCTTTGCGGAGGGTTCGGGCCATGAGATCGATGACCGCTCACCCATCTGCCCTCGTTGCCGCGCTGATTCTGCTAGGCGTTTTTGCGGTCGACGCCGCGGAGCCTTCGGGTCCTCGGGACCACGCAGATCCTCTGGGCAGCGCAGAGCGTCGCGGCGACATCCAAGCCTTCTTCACGGCGTTTTGTTTGGACTGTCATCAGGGAGACGCTGCGGAGGCAGATCTCGCGCTCGACCAACTCGACGTCCCGCTTGGAGCCGATGAACCGCTCGCTCCCTGGCCGAGGATCCACGAGGTCCTGCGGGCAGGGCAGATGCCTCCGGCCGAGATGCCGCAGCCGCAAACGCAGCGCGTCGAGGAAATCACGCAGCGCATCGCCGGGATGTTGGCGGAGGCGAGCGGGGCGCGGCAGCAAGCGGTGGGACGCGTGCAGCTCCGGCGGCTGAACCGGGTCGAGTACGAACACACGCTGCAGGATCTGCTCGCCCTGCCGCACCTGCGAATCAAGGAGGTGCTTCCACCCGACAGCGAGGCGCACGGTTTCGACAATGTCAGTGAAGCGCTGCGGGTCTCCTATGTCCAGATGTCACGTTATCTGCAGGCCGCCGATGAGGCGCTCTCGCGTGCTGCCTGGCGGGCGCCAAAGACAGAACGCTACAAGTTTCGACTTCCCTTTCCCGAGATTCACCGGTTTAGGATCACCAAAGACCGGACAACCGTCGGTGAAGAAGCCGTTTTGCTGAGGCAGCCGAACACCGCACAAACCCCCTGGCGGATCAGTGACGTCGAAATTCCTTTCCCGGGCGAGCATACGATCCGCATCCGCGGCCGCGCCGTAACGTACCAGCAGGACGAGGATGACGAGGCGGGCGAAGGCGAGTTGTTGCCGCCGGAGTACCCACATGTCGTTTCGCTGTACCAGGGAACACGTTTGCTGGGGTCGATCGATCTGGCTGAGCAATCGCAAGTCCAGCAGGTGACGGCCCACCTGTACGCCGGCGAACAG
>CAYNVI010000249.1:0-7027 GCA_964400585.1 uncultured Pirellulaceae bacterium
GCTCGTCGCGTTCTATTTTGACACGCAATGTTCGCCGCCTTTTTGGGGGAGAGGGCTAGGGTGAGGGGGTTTCCGGAGAGGCACTGAATCCTGCTTCAGCCGATTCGATGCGTTTTTTTGACCAGAAGGAGTCCGCAGTGCGAACGCCTTGGCGACGCTTTGGAAAACTCTGGCGGACGCGCCGCGGCGCGGTAGTCATGACGATAGTGGCCGTTGCCGCAGGGCTGCTCGCTGGCGTGGGGGCGTTCACGTTCAGCTATGGAAAAGGGGCGAGCTACCTGAGTAACGACCCGCAGGCCTGCGTGAATTGTCACGTGATGCAGGGACATTTCGATTCGTGGCAGCAATCGAGCCACCGGCATGTGGCCGTCTGCAACGATTGCCACCTCCCTCACGATCCGATCGGGAAATGGGTCACCAAGGCCGATAATGGGTTCTTTCATTCGTGGGCCTTCACGATGGGAAACTTCCACGAGCCGATTCAGATCAAGCCTCGGAATCGCCGGGTCACGCAAGGAGCCTGCCTGCATTGTCACGGTGACTTTGTCCATGCGGTCGCGTCCTGGCCCGACGCGAACCAGAATTTCCACTGCGTGCACTGTCACGACGCGGTCGGCCATGCCTTTCATTAAGCAGCGTGCGAAAAAAGGGAGGCGAGAAAAAGCGGGCGGGGAGCGTCCGCGAGCAGCCTGTGCTGCGGTTGCTTGCCAGGAAAGCTCCCCCTTGCTTGCCTGCTCCCTCGGCTGTTTTCCCGCATTGCGACCATTGCGACGTCGCCGGAACTGCACTTTGATCCCTCAGAGGATGCCATTCGATGAATACGCCTCAATCTGCCAATGAGACCTCGCCGGCCGCGACCGACGGAGCGGACGCCCCTGCCCCTCCGCGTCGCCATCGCTGGCAGGCCTGGGGCCTGACGCTGCTGATCCTGCTGATCGCCGCCGCCACCTTCGCGGTCACCGGCCTGCTGGTTTCGATCTTCGAGCGTCGTCAGGAGGCGCGGCAACCCTTTGTGCGGCTGGTGGAAGTCAACGAGGTCTCCACCGATCCCGCGCCCTGGGGGATCAATTGGCCCTACCAGTACGAAACGTACCTCCGCACCGTCGATTCGGAGGAGACCGAGTACGGCGGTTCCAGTGCCATGCCGGCCAGCAAACTCGAATCCGATCCGTGGCTGAAGCGGTTGTACGCGGGCTATGCCTTCAGCCTCGACTATCGCGAAGCACGCGGCCATGCCTACATGCTGCACGACCAGACGGTCACCGAGCGGGTGACCCAACGTTCGCAGAGCGGAGCCTGCTTGCACTGCCACGCTTCCGTGATCCCGACCTATCGTCGCATCGGCCTGGAGTTGGCCGGGGAGGAACCGACCGCCCAGCAGCTGGGCGAAGCATACGATCAACCCGCCGTGATGGCCGGCTTCCGGCATCTGAGCACCAAGCCGTACGAGGAAGTGCTCGAAGAAGTGCGACAAACCCCCGATGGGACGCCCGCGGAAGAGGCGGCGGCGACCGGCGGGGAGGCCCCCCAGCGACCCGCCGCGGCGGCTGAGGACAACGGGGCTGAGGACAACGGGGCTGAGGATAACGGGGCTGACGACAGTGCGGCTGAGGACAGTGCGGCTGAGGCGACCGCCGCCCCCCATCTCGGCGACGCGCACCCGGTCTCCTGTATCGATTGCCACGATCCGGACACGATGCAGATCCGCGTCACCCGTCCGGGCTTCCTGGAGGGAATCGCCGGGCTCGCCGCCAGCGAGGCAGCGGTCCCGCAGCTGCCGAGTATCGTCCGCTGGCGTTCCCAGTCCGGCGACGAGCCGTACGATCCGAATCGCTTGGCGACGCGTCAGGAAATGCGGACCTTCGTCTGCGCCCAGTGCCACGTCGAGTACTACTGTGCCAGCAAAATGACGCTGACGTTTCCTTGGGGTAACGGTTTGAAGGCGGAGGAAATCGAACAATTTTGGGAGGAGACCGAGTTCGATGACGGGACCGACTTCGTCGACTACCAACACGGCGAAACGGGCGCCCCGCTCTTCAAAGCCCAGCATCCCGAATTCGAATTATGGAGCCAGGGGATCCACGCCCGCAGTGGCGTGAGTTGTGCTGATTGCCACATGCCCTACGAGCGGCAGGGGGCGATGAAAGTCAGCAGCCACGAAGTGCAAAGTCCCCTGCTGACGCTGAATCGTTCCTGCCAGACGTGCCACAACGTGTCCGAAGCGGAATTGCAGGCACGCGTCGAGACGATCCAGGGACGGACGCGGGGGATGCTCGATCGAGCCGCTGCGGCGATGACCGAGATGCTCGATGCCATCCTGGCTGCCCAGGCCGCCGGGGTGGAGGAATCGCGGCTGCAGCCGATCTACAGGCTCCAGCGGAAAGCGATGTGGCGACTCGATTACATCAGCAGTGAAAACTCGCTGGGCTTCCACGCCGATCAAGAGGCGGTGCGACTGTTGGGCGAATCGATCGATTACAGCCGGCAAGCGCAGGCCGCGGCGCTCGCAGCCCGCGCCCCGGACGCCCCGCAGATCGAAATCGACGGCGAACCGATTCAAGGCGTCACACCGACGGACGAGGCACCGCTGTCCGCCGGCGCGACGCCCTGACCGCGCGACGGCTTAGGATTCCGCGCTGGGGCGGAAGGCGGGCTGGGTCTCGCGCAATATCGCCAGAATGTCGCGGCGAAGCCGGGGGGTTAGATGAGCAAACCGCGCGTCTTGATTGCGGCCCTCAAGCACGTCCAGCACGCCCGCGATCACCCGCCGCCGCACCGCCTCGGGAAGCCCGGCAAAGGCGGGAGAGTACACGAGGTAGCTGCACGGGTATCGGAACAGCCGCGTTTGCAGGTCAAAATCGCGGAGCGAACGCCCCTCGCTATCCCGGGGCCCCCGGGCGGCGAAGGTTTCGGCAAACCCACTGGTGCCGGAGACGGGAGACCGGAGGGGGAATTCATCCACCATCAGCAGATGCGAAATCACGTTTTCCGCGACGCTGTCGATCCGCCGGTTGGCGCTGTCGCTGATGTGCCCCGGTGGACGTTCGAGCAATTCATTCATCTGGAATGACTGGTGGAGCGCCTGCCGCGTTTCATAGTTGGCGGCGGCGATCGCGTTGTGCATCTGGGTCTGGTGCTCCAGCACCATCAGCGCGACCAGGTCGCTATGGGGGGAAAGGTACGGTTCGGTGTCGACCAATCCTGCCAGCGAGCTGCGGTTGGCCCCGGCCTCGCGGTCCCCTTGCCGATCCGCTTCGTCGAAGAGGATGTTCCCCATGTGACGCATGTCGCCATGGTGTCCCGTCACGTACCAGCCGCCCCAGCGTTCTTCGAAAGGACTCGTCTGGTCGCTGGTGTACGTGCCGCTTCCCAAAATCGGACGGCCTGCCCGGTCGGCAAACACGCTGCGGATCAGGTAGCCCGGCACGTCTTGCGTTCGGCTGGAAGCGTGGCAGGTGAGGCATTGCCCGCGGTCGCGGACAAATTGCGGCGCGGCGGCGGGTTGCTGCTTTAAGGTGTAAAAGGTCGCTCCCTGCTGCGCATCGGTCGCCGCGAATTCCAATACGTCACCACGTTGGCACCAGCCGACATAGACGTCGTCGTTGAAGTACAGGGCGCGGGGCCGACGCGGCGAGATCCGGTGCAGCTGTAAGCTCGTTTTGGAAAAGACCAGGGTCTGCGAACTGACCGGCACGTCGAGCGCCTCCAGGACCGCCGGCAAATAACCGTGTTCGTCGTCGTAGGCCAGGCTCCGCTCGCCTGCGGCCAGCTCAGCGGCCAGCTGGGCGACCGGGTCGTGGACCTCCGCGTTCAAGTAATCGATCACCGGGCCTTCAAACGTGGCCCGCTGAGCGGTGGCCGACGTGGCGAGGCCGCCGAACACCAGGGGCCAGAGCAGGAGGCGGGGCAAGTGAGCTGCGAGGGACATAATCTTTCCATGGCAAAAGGCTGCGGCCGGAAGGAAGCGACGCCGAAAAACCGGCCGTCCCGCGGGCCACGCTGGCTGCCCGCCCGGGACGGCGCCGGAAAATCATTCTGTACACCCCAGCCTATAGAATTAAAACCTGCATGTCAATGCGCAGGTTTGGGTTTTCGCCGGCAGTTGCCGGGGTTCCTGCCTATTTGATCGGGATCGTGTAGCTGATCGCGCCGATCGGTTCGCCCGGCTTGGCGTCGGCATAATGGCTGTGGCACATGATGCATTTGTCCATCACCACCGGCACGGGGGTCATCGCCCGCAGGTAGGATCCGCCATCCCGCTGGACGACCTTCTCGTAACCCGGTTTGCCGGCGCGGAGGGCGTCGATCCCTTGGCGTTCGAAGGCGTCGTTCGCCGTGTTCTCCGGATCGTACGGTTCGCCGGTGGCGTCCAGCAGACGAACTTTGTTTTCGCTGGAGTCGGAAATGTTCTGGAATAACAGGACCGCCGCGCTGCCGGCGGGAAAGTCACTTTCGTCGTGGACGTACTTGTCGGTCACCATCACGATCGTTTGCTTGAAGATGTTGTCCAGCAATTGCACCAGCTCGCGGGACCGTTCCAGCTCCGCAGGGCTCGGTGCGGCGGATGCCTGCTGGGCCGGTTGCTCCGCCGGGGCGGGCCGGGAGGCGGTGACGGCAACGAAGGCGGTCAGGCAAGCGAGGAAGGAAAGCAACGTTTTCATGGGGGTCTCCAAAAGAGCAAGGGGCAGGGCGGTTCCACACCAACCCCGCGAACAAAAAAACGCGACCTGGTCGGCCGCGCGTTACGCCGAAGGAGCGTGTTACGCCGAAGGAGGACGCAGACGAACGAGTTGACGGCGCGTCGGCAGCACGTCGGCCAGGGTGACCGTGTTGAGGTAGTCCCGCTGGACCCGTTCGGCCTCGGCGAGGACTCCTTTCAGTTTGCAGATCGATTGGATCACGCAGACGTTCTCGGTGGCCACGCAGTCGAGCAGGTGCAGGTTGCCTTCGAGCTGCTCGATCAAGTCCCCTAGCTGAAGCGTTTCGGGCCGACGGGCCAGCTCGATGCCGCCACCCAGCCCGCGGATGCTGCGGACGTATCCCAGCCGAGCCAGCTGATTGACCACCTTGGCGATGTGATGTTGGGAGATCCCATAAAGCTGGGCGACTTCCTGGACGGTCGCCCGGGTCCCCGTGGCGGCCAGGTACATCAAGGTCCGCAGCGCGTAATCGGTGTGGGTCGTCAGCTGCATCGGCCGTCGGTGGTAAAGAGGTAAAACATGTAAATGTAATGCATGTTTTAGCGACGGGCGGCGGTCACGTCAACTTTTCTTGACTTTGGTCGGCGGCCACAAAAAAAAGGCCTGCCGGAAAAGCCCGGCAGGCCTGCGAATCGAGGCAGGGAGATCCCACGGAAAACCGGGGAAGTCCTGCGAAGGATCGGGAAAGGGAGGGGAAGCGGGTTACAAGATCCCTCCTCCGCCGCCGCCACCACCGCCGAAGCCCCCGCCGCCGCCGATGCCACCGCCGATCCCGCCGCCGCCAGCCCCAGCGCCGCCGGTATCGGTGCCGCTGTCGCCGGTGACGAAGTTAAACGTACTGACGTTGCCGACCTGCGAGAAAGTCGGGGTGGGCGTAATCCGCACATAGCGGCGGTCGGCCGAGATGATCCCCAAGGCCGTCAACGACGCTCCTTCGGGCAACTGGGTGATCTCCGGTTCGAAACCGACGGCACCGGCACCACGGAAGCCGCCCGGTCCGAACGTGCCTCGTCGGAAGCGACGGAGGTCGGAAATGTAGTCCGCGGCGGTGTCCCGGTCGGAGCCGCCTGCGAGCTGGGCGAGCACGGCACCTCCCATCTTCTCTTTCTGCTGTTGCAGGTGCTGTAGTTGGGCCGCGGCGATCTGTTCTTCGCGGCGGCCTTCCTTCACCTCGAACAGGACCAAGGCGTCCTGTTCCTTCAGCGCCACCTGCTGTTGGATCAGCCGTTGAGTGGGACGGCCGATATCGGTCAAGATCTCGACGGTGGCGTGGCCGGTGGAAACGTCGCCCCAAACCCGCCGGACCAGCAACCGATAGGTTCCGGAAAAACCTTTGGGGCAGATATAGGTTTCACTGACGTTGCCCGGCTGCGACTCGCCGGCATAGGCGTCACCCAGCAGGACCCCGCCTCCGGGAGAACGCGTGTTCTGCAACGAGCAGACCGTCCCCGACGGTTCTTCGACCGCCAGGTCGAGATCGGCGTCACCGGTCCACGTCACCCGCACGACGACGTCGTGGGCCACGGCGGCGGCAAGTTCTTGTTCGAAGGCGGTCGCTTCGTCGTACCGGCCTTCCTCTTTCAAGCGACGGTACGTGGCCCGCGCCAAGCGGCGGACATCGGCTTCGAAGTCGGCCTGGGCTTCCGGCCAGGCTTGACCGAGCAAGCCGGTACAGGCCCAGCGCAAAGCGTCGACATCGTCCAGTTTTTCGGCCAGACGCAATCCGATCAGGTACGCCTCCCGGCCGAACGGTTCGGCCCGGGCGACATCTTGGCAAAGCCGCAAGGCGGCTTCGCGGGAGCCGATGCTCTCCAAGTGGCGCGCCACCTGGAGGACTTCGGCCGAAGTCTCCGCGAAATCGACGGCCGACAGCCAAGCCCGCTCGATCTCTTCCTGAGGACCTTGGGAACCCATCAAGGCGAGCGCGTAGGCCTGATACATCCAGGGTTGGACCTGACCGGTCGACAAGGCCGCGGCGATCAGGTCGCGGATTTCTTCGAAATGGGCGATCGAACGGGCTTGGTCTCCCTCGCCATCGGCCGCGTTCGCTTTGACGTTCAGCATCCGCACTGTGGCACGGACCCGTTGGTCGTGCCGCTGCTGGGCTGCCGCCGAATCAAACGACTGCGAGCGGAAATGTTCCCGCCACGCCGCCGCTTGGCTTTGGCCGTCAGCCGGAGTGACGCGGAGGGCACCGCGCGGAGTCGTCGTCGGCGAGCTGGCCGGCTGGCTCTTCGGCACGGCGGTTTGCTGCTTGGTCGACAGCGAGGCGTCATCGGGGACCATCATCATTCCTCCCATGCCGCCGCCCATCATGCCCCCCATGC
>CAYNVI010000250.1:0-7024 GCA_964400585.1 uncultured Pirellulaceae bacterium
GCCGATCTGAAGGTGGACCTTGCCGTCCTCGATGCGCAGCGGGCGATGTCCACCGCGTCGACCAGGAGGGAGACGCAGCTGATCGATCCCGCATCGCTGATCCCGGACCCGCTTGTCTTGGCAGCCGAGCCCTCGGAGCGGGAGGTTCTGGCCCTGATCGAGGAGGATCCGGAGGTGCGCGAGGCGGTCTCCCGGTTCGAGCAATATCGCAAGGTCTTGTTCGATATGGAGCTGAACGACCTGCAGCGTTTGCGTCAGGGGTACTACCGCGAAACCGAAGGGTTGCGTGACGAGTGGCAGCGGCGGTTGGCCGCTGCCCGCGAGGGGGCCCGGGAGGGAGCCGAGAAGGAGTTGCAACGGCGGGCGGAGGCCGACCGTGAGCAGCGTCAATCGCAGGCGCAATCCGAGGTGGAACTCCGCCGTAAGCAGCTCCAACGCGAGCAGGAACAGGCGATCGAGGCGCAGGCGCGGGAGCGGGTCTTGGCCGGGGAACAAGCGCAACGCGAGCGGGACGCCCTGTTGGCCGAGCTGGAAGTCTTGCAACGCGAATACGGGCAGGAACGCGAGCATCTGGAGGCGTACGGTGGGGCCTCCGCGGAACTCCAGTTTGCCCAAGAAGAGCTCGAAGTCGCCAACGCGGTCCTGCGAAAACTGCGGGATCGCGTGGCGGCCATCCGAACCGAGCGTCGCCAGGATGGAGCGGTTCGGACGCTCGCAGCGGCCACCTCTCCCACGATCCCCTTAGAAAAAGTGCCCTACACGAAGCTGGCCATGGCCTCGGGAGCCTGTTTCTTTCTCCCCTTTGCGATCGCCTTCTTCTGGGAATGCAAAGTGGAACGCTTGACCCACAGTGCGGCGGTCGACAAGAACGCCGGGCTCGCTCCGGTGGTCGGGGAGGTTTCCAAGCTTCCCAGCCGCGTCGGTTCGCGTCGCGAGAGTCGGATGTTTCAGGAGAGTATCGATTCGCTGCGGGCGAATCTGATGCTTTCGGTGAAGACCAAAGGGACCCGCTCGATCGCCGTCGTCAGCAGCGTCTCGGGGGAAGGAAAAAGCAGTGTCGCTTCTCAGCTGGCGCTGTCGCTGGCCAAAGCGACCGGGGAGACGGTGCTCCTGGTCGATGCCGATCTCCGCTGCCCCGACCAGCATCTGATGTTCGGACTGGAGCCCAATGCCGGGCTCTGCGGCATCCTGGCTGGAGAGATCGGCTGGGCAGAAGCGGTCGATCGGAGCTTAGGCGAGCTGATCCATCTGATCCCGGCGGGAAAGCTGCATCACAGTCCCCACCGGCTCTGCAATCCTGCCGCGATGCAGGGATTCATGGACGAAGCGTTGAAGCGGTATCGCTATGTCGTCGTCGATACCGCACCGGTGCTGGCGGCCGGCGAGACGTTGGCGGTCGCCTCCGCCGTCGATGCGGCCCTGCTGTGCGTGATGCGGGACGTCAGTCGGATGGAGTGCGTACTCCGCACGACCCGCCGTCTCGAAGCGGCGGGCGCCAGCCTGGTCGGCACGGTGTTCAACGGGGTCAGTTCGCGGGAGTACCTCTATCGCTACGGCGACTACGACTACGACACGGTCGCGGGTCAGCCGGCGTGACCCCGCGGGCTGGAACCGGTTGGGTTCCTTTTTTCTCTTTCCCGTCATCCAGGATCAAGCATGTCCCTGCCTGAGCTCAAGGAGGCTTCGTCAAGCCATGTGCCCGTCCCCTCGCCGCACGGCCCGGACGAGCATGCTTCCCGCCGCCCCCGCCCCGCTTCGCCGAAGGTCCGCCTCGGCCAGTGGCGATGGAACTGGCGGCTGCTTGGCGTCAGTTTCCTGGTGGTCGGCGGGGGGCTGCCTGCGGCCGTCGCTTCCTATCTCTATCATTCGCAGGCAGCGGCTCGGACGTTCCGTCAGCGGGCGGCGTCGGCTGCCGAAGAGGGCCGGTTTGACGAACAGGTCAAATGGTTGCAGCGGTATGCATTGCTTCGTCCGCAAGACCTGGAGGTCGTGGCGGAGCGTGCGCGTGCCGCCGACGCGGCCGCCGATCAGGCGGGCTCCGACGCGTACCGTGCCGCTGTCTCGACCGCCCGCCGGCAACTGGGGCTGGCCATCGCCCGCTTGGGGAGCGAGACGCCCGCTTCGCCAGTGATCCCCGAACTCCGCAAGCGGTTGATCGTCCGGCTGTTGCAGATGGGCGATGTCTGGTTTCGGGAAGCCGAGCGTCAGGTGTTGCGTTTGCAGGCTCCTGCCGGCGACGCCGAGGCGACCAAATGGCTCGCTCTGGCACAGCTTGGGCAGTTGCGTCAGGGCGGAGACGAGCGGCCGCTCTCGGTGCTGGCCGGGGAGCCCGATACGCCATGGCGGCAATTGGCTTCGCAAGGGACGGTGGCCGTCCTGCGGGAGGCGATGGAGAAGCGTCCCCACGACGTGGATTTGCTGACCGAGTTCGTGGCGGTTCGCCTGCGGCAACCGCAGGCGTTGCAGCAGGGCACCTCCGCCGGCGAGCTCTTGGATCAGCAGATGGAGAGGGCGGCTGCGGAGCTGCGCCGTCAGCTGCCCCCCGGGGCCAACAGCCGCCTGGAAATTGTCCTCGCCCAGTTCCAGCGACTCGCCGATCCGCCACCGGAACCGAGCCCGCGGTGGTGGCAAGCCGCCGCGGTGGCCGCCACCCGTTTGCAGCATCCCCAGACCGCGTCGCCCGTCACCCCGTTGCCGGGACAATTGCGGCAACCGCAGCCCGCTGCGTATTGGGATTATCAATGGGTCTCCGAGGCGGCGCTGGCGCGGGCGAGCGAAGATCCGGCGGAAGCGACCGAGTGGTTTGAGCTCCTCCTGCCGCTGAATCCCGACTTTCTCGATGCGGAGACGCGGGAAAGCGTGTTTCTCAACGCGGGGACCCTCGCCGCGCAACAAGGCGATGTGCCGCGGGCGGTGGCGATCTGGGAGCAGGGACTGGCGGAAGTCGATGACGAGAGCCTGCCTTTACTCGGAGCCGTCGCGACGATAGGTTCCCAAGCAGCAGGAGAGCTCCCCCAGGCCCGCCAGACGGTGGCGCGGTTTGAAGCAGCGATCCGCTCGGCCTCGGTGCGGTTGGCCGGGTCGGTCGGGGGCCGGATGAGTCGCGCGGCCCGTGCCATCTACGGTCGGCAGATCGAAGTCGCCAGGTGGCGGCTCGAGCTGCTCCAGGCCAATCTGAAGATGCGGGCCGGGGAGGAAGCGGCCGCGCTCGCCCACTTGTCCGTTGCCGTCGCCTCTCCGAGTGAAGTTCCCCGGCTCGAACGAGCCCGGGCGGCCCAACAACTGGCCGGTCTCTACCGACAGCAAGGCGCCTGGGATCAAGCGGCGGTTACGCTGGAACAAGTCCTCCGCTGGACGCCCGCCGATGCCCGGACGCGGGCCGAGGCGGTCGAGGCCTGGCGGCGGGCGGGCAACGCCCAGCGGGCCAGCGAATTGTGGCAGGAGTCGGAATCCGATCGCTCCCGGTTTGCCGAAGTCGCCCGCGCCGAGGCGAGTTTCCAGCGTCAATTGCGGTTGCCCCCGGAAGACCGGGATCTCAGTGGGATCCGGGCCCTGTTGGAAAGCTTGCAGCAACCGCAAGCCTCGAGCGCAGACCTTGGTCTGCCAGGGGACGAAGGATTGGAGCGCCGGATCGCTTGGCTCCAGGCCCTGTTGCCTCCGTCGGGGATGCGTTTCGAGAATTTCCTCGAATCGCATCACTTGGTCGATCGGATCACCGCCCTGGTGGCAGCCCGTCCATCCGATACGACGGTGCAAACCGCCGCGGCCGTCCGCCTGGCACGATTGGGGCAACAACAGGCAGCGGAGCAGGTGTTGCAACGTTTGCAGGAAACGGTCGGACCGACCGCTACATTGTGCGTGCTGGCGCGGGCCGAGGTGGAGTCGATCCTCGGCGATCCTTTGGCGGCCGCCCAACAGCTGCTCGATCAGGTCGCCGTCGACCGCGAGGCGGAAGTTCGGTTGCGATCGAGCGCCGCGGAGTTGGCCCTGCGGGGGGACGACGTGGAGATGGCTTACCGGGCCCTCGTCGGGATTCCCGCGACCAAGCTGACGCGGGCCACGATCTTTTCGCTTGCCAAACTCGCCCGCCAGCTTCCCGAAGCGGGAGCGGTGATGGCCGAGGCGGATGCCGCAAGCCCGCTCGCGCTGTCGCGTTTCTGGGAAGATCGATTGCGTGAAGAAGAGGGCGAAGCAGGGACCTCGTGGCGATTCTTGCAAGCGACCCGCTGGATCGATCAGCTCTGGCAGCAAGTCGATCGGGGTCCGCTGGACAAGACGCGGTTGCGGGAGACCCGCCAGCTGGTGGAATCCTTGCTCCGCCGCCGGCCCAGCTGGGGAGCCGCGATTTCGCTGGAAGGCTACTTGTTCGCGCTGGAGGGGCGTTCCGAGCGGGCGGTTGAAGCGCTGCGCCGAGGGATCGCGGCGGGGGATGCCCTTGTCCAGACCCGTCTCCGTCTCGCCGAGCAGCTCGTCCGACTTGAGCGCTATCAAGAAGCCGAGGTCGAGATGGAGCGGGCTTCCGTGGCGGCGGGGCCGACGGTCGACCCTTACGCTGCCGCCCGAATTGAACTCTCGCTCCGACAGCGTGACTTCAAGCACAGCTTGGAAGTTGCCGAGGGAGCCCGCGCACAGCGTCCCGACGATCCGGTTAGTCACGTGGTGCTGGCGATGACCGCCGCGGCGGCAGCGGACCAGACGGAGGCTTCCGCGGAGCGGGAGACGCTGCTGGAGCGCGCCCGCCTGGCCCTCGCCGAGGCACGTCGCGTGGGCGCCGATACCGAGCCCGCACTGTGGGCCACGCAGCTGCGGATCGCGATCGTTGCCAACGACCGGGAGGCGGTGGAAACCGCGCTCGCAGCGATCGAAGCGAGTCCTCTGGACACACGGGAGAAGTTGCGGTTGCTGGCCGATGGCCAGCTCGCGCTGCGGGATTATCCCGCCGCCTTGGAGTTGCTCCGTCGTGCCGACGCGATCGAACCGTCGGTCGCGATCCCCTTGCGGTTGGCAGAGCTCTACCGCCTGTTGCGTCGCCCCGCGGAGGAAATCGCCGCCCTCCGGAAGGCCTATGACCGTCAGCCCGAACATCCCGAGATTCGCAATCGTTTGGCGCGGGCGTTGGCGACGAGCGAGACCGCCCCACCGGATTGGGAGGAACTGAACCGACTGCTGTCGAACAACGCGCATGTGACCTCCAGCAACCGGTTCCTCGACGCGATTCTCCGGGGCACGAAAGGGACCGAGAGCCAGCAACAGGAAGCCGCGGAAATGCTCCGCCAGTTGGTCGCCGAGGAAAACCAGTATAGCCACGATGCACGCCGCTTCCTGGCGGCCTTGTTGGAGCATCGTGCCGAGACCTTTCCCGATCCCGACGCAGAAGTCTCCGAAGCGTGGTGGAACGAAGCGCGTGGGCTCTACGAGTCGTTGGTCCAACGAAGAACGCCGGCGGTCAGCGACCTTTACCGTTATGCCCTCTTTTCGTTGGCCCGCGGTCAGGCGGCCGATCTTGCCAAAGTGGAACAGTTACGGACGCGCCTGCGCGAGGCCGAAGGTGGCGAGGTTCCCAGCCTGCAAGTCGCCCTCCGCCTCGACTCGCAGCGGGGTCACGAGAGCAAAGCCCCGGAGACGGTCCGGCAGTGGTTCGACCAGGTGGGGAAACGGGGCAGACTGGCTGCGGGAGAAGCGGCCATGGTTGCCGGCTCCGCCTTGTTGCAACGAGGCTTTGGCGACCAAGGGGGGGCTTGGATCGAACGCGTTTACCAGGAGGATTCGGAACGTCTGAGCGAGTGCGTGGTCGCCCTCGTGAAAGGGGGCGAAGTCGCGCACAGCCTCGAACTCACCACCCGGCATTTCCAAACGCATCACGATGTCACTTCGGCGATCCTGCTGACGGAAACCCTGCTCCGTGATCCGGCGTTGGCCGAACAGCCCCGCTTCCAGATGCTGGTCAGCGATGCCTTGGCACGGTATCCGGCGCATCCGGTGCTGCTGGAAAGTGTGGCCACGCTGCGTCTGCAACAGCAGGCCTACGGCGAAGCCGCGACGCTGTACCGCGAGGTGTTGAAGCTCGCTCCGCTCCGTGTCCGGGCGCTCAACAATTTGGCGATGGCCCTCTCAGAACTCCCCGATCAGGCTGCCGAAGGCTTGAAGCCGATCGATCAGGCGTTGCAGCTCGCCGGAAATGTTCCCGAACTGCTCGATACCAAGGGCGTGGTCCTGTTACGTGCGGGACGGGCGGTGGAAAGCGCGGAAATCTTTCGCACGGTGGCGGCAGCATCGCCGGAGCCCCGCTTTCGGCTGCACCTGGTGATGGCCCTGTTGGCGCAGGAGCTCTCCGGAGAAGCCGAGCAGGTGTGGGAGACGCTCGATCTGCAAGCGCTCGACCGGGCCGGCCTGACCGTGCGAGAAAGCCAACAACTCGCGGCCCTGGAACAGACCTTTGGCTCTTGAGGAGGACTTTTCGATGCAATTTTCCGGTGCGACATCCGAACCGCTTTCCACGGCATCGTCGAAGGGTGCCTGCGTGGAGGAGACGCCGATCGTGGCGCGACGCTGGTTCTCCGGGGGCGTGCTGATCCTGCTGACGCTCGGATCGGCCGGACTGCACGGCGTCTTGGATGGGCGTTGGTCGAATGCTCGGGACCTGCAGCAGCAAGGGGCTCGTCTGGAGGAGTTGCCCGAGCGTTGCGGGGACTGGAGATTGGCCGACAAGCAGAGCTTGGACAAAGACGCGGCGGCGCTGCTTCGCTGTTACGGTTCGGAAGTCCGCGTCTATCGACATACGGAAACCGATACGGCCGTCACCGTCGCCCTCCTGTATGGGCCGCGGGGCCCGATTGCGGTGCATACTCCCGAGATCTGTTACAGCTCGGTCGGGACGACGCAAACGGGAACCCGTGAAGCCCAGACGCTGATGACGCCCGCCGGCCCCCAGCGACTCTGGATGGTGCAATTCTCCCAGGGGCAGGCGGCCGCGGCGGGGCTGGAAGTCTGGTACGGCTGGAGTGACGGCGGGCCTTGGCAGGCG
>CAYNVI010000251.1:0-7002 GCA_964400585.1 uncultured Pirellulaceae bacterium
ACCTGGGACATCAACCAGTACCTGATCTACAACATCAACGATTGCTTGGCAGTCGGCGGACGTTACGAGTGGTACCAGCAGGAAGGTGTCTTTTCGCCGATCGGACAAGACGACGAAGTGACCGCCTTCACGATGGGCCTGAACTACCGTCCCCACGCCAACGTCGTGGTGCGTCCCGAAGTTCGCTGGGATCACGACAAGTCGAATGCCCAACTCGTCGGCCTCGAAGATGGCGGCAGCCAAACGACCTTCGGTTTCGACACGATCTTCACCTTCTAACCCCGCTTACACACTCCGTGTGAACGCCGGCGGGCGTGGTTGCCACAGCAACCACGCCCGCTTTTTTTATGCGCCCGCTGCCCGTCGTCACCATCGCTGTAACCGTCAAAGTTTCTCAAGCGGGGATCGCGGCAGCCGAACCGCGACGAACCGGTGCGATCGCTATAACCGTCAAAGTTTTACAAGCGGGGATTCCGGTAGCCGAATGGCGACGAACCGATGCGATCGCTGTAACCGTCAAAGTTTCACAGTTGGGTCGCGGCAGCCGCCACGCAACCAACCGGTGCGATCGTCAAGGTTTCACAACAGGGGGTCCCGGGAATCGAACCCTGACGAAGCGGTGCGATCGCTGCAATCGTCAAAGTTCCCCAAAAAGCGAGGCTTCCGAGAAAATCGGCTGTCCGTTTGGTACGGCTCGTATCAATTGCGCGACCCCGCTGCGTCGATAGGGAAAGAGAGCCGGCAAGCGGCGGCGGGAGCGCGCGTCAGGGAAGACGCTCGTGTCCCTTCCTATTCCCCCGCGGCGGGAGCGGGAATGCATCCGGCGGTAGATTCATCGACGACCAAACAACCCGCGTCGAGGCCCCTTCGAATAGACCTTGGAGTCACGGAAGATGAACACGATCCAACTTGCCTTCTCCGCAGCTTTCTGCGCAGCCTTGGGTGCTGCGAGTGGCGCGGAAGCCGCCGCAGCACGCCCGGCGGTCACCCCCAGCCCGCCGACCGCCGCCTCGCCGGTGGCGCTCGCCGGCCATCCAGAACCTGCTTGCGGCTGCGGCGAAGCGGTCTGTGGCTGCGAAGTGATGACGGCCCCGAGCTGCGGCTGCGAAGGAGGCTGCGATGGGGGCTGCGACAGCCTGGGAAGTTGTGGCGGCGGCAACGCCTGCCCGCTCGGTTTCTCCAGCTTGCTCGGCGACTGCGAACTGGGCGATCCCTACGAACTGTTCGGCAGCGCCGGCCAATTCTCCGCCGGCGGCTGGGTCCAGATCGGACATCACAACAAAAACATCCCGTTGTTCAACCAGCACCGCAGCCACGTCAATCTCCATCAGGCCTGGCTGTTCGCCGAACGGACGCTCGATACCCGCTGCGGCTTCGATTTCGGCGGCCGTGTCGATTACGTCTACGGCGTCGACGCTGCCGACACCCAGGCGTTCGGTACCGACACCTCGGCGATCGATGGCAACTCCGGCGGCTGGGACAACGCCTGGGACCATGGGATCTACGGCCACGCCTTGCCGCAGGCCTACGGCGAAGTCGGCTACGGCGACGTCTCGGTCAAGCTCGGGCATTTCTACACGCTGATCGGCTGGGAAGTGGTCACCGCCCCGGACAACTTCTTCTACAGCCACGCCTACACGATGTACAACAGCGAGCCCTTCACTCACACCGGCGCGCTGGCGACCTACAACGCCAGCGAAGACATCACGCTCTACGGCGGTTACACGCTCGGCTGGGACAGCGGGTTTGACGACAACGGCGACAATTTCCTGGGGGGCCTCTCCGTGGCCCTCTCCGACACGGTCAACTTGACCTACCAGACGACGATCGGCCGCTTCGGCGAAGCCCGCTTCAACGGGGTCGAGAAAGGCTACATGCACAGCTTCGTGATCGATGCCGCGCTTTCGGACAACCTCCAGTACATCTACCAGAACGACTACCTCGACACCGAAAACGCCACCGGCGCTGCCGCCCGCCAGTCCTTCGGTATCAACCAGTACCTGATCTACGCGTTGAGCGATTGCTTGTCCCTGGGGACGCGGGTCGAATGGTACAACAGCCGCGGCGTGTTCGCGGCGGAACAGGAGGACGATATCGCCGCCTGGACCGTGGGGGTGAACTACCGTCCCCACGCCAACGTCGTCGTCCGCCCCGAAATCCGCTCCGATTGGGACTCGGCCGAAATCGCAGGCCTCGAAGATGGCGACCAACAAACGACTTTCGGCATCGACACGATCTTCAGTTTCTAACGGCCTCGCCAAAAACTCCCCGCTGGCCGCACCGTTTCTAACGGCCTGGCCAAAACCTCCCTACTGGCCGCACCCTTGCCGCGGCCCTTCGGCATCCCGCCGAAGGGCCGCTTTTTTTTGGCCGGCCCGCCCTGCTCGGCGGCCCTACCGCGGCGCCGCAGGGGCGACCCAAACGCCGCCAGACGGGCTCTCTGCCAAGCTAATGGCGGCTACCCCGCCCGGGACCGCAATCGGCACCCGCTCGCCACTAGCCCGCCCCCGAAACTGCTCACCCCTTAAGCAATCGCAGCCCAATCCTTCAGCAGCCCGTTCCCGTGCGGAGCTGCCCCTGGACCGCGATTTCATTTTTCTACTTTCCTTAAAGCATTTGCATCAAACCGCTTACGCCGCAGGATCGAATCCGCTGTGCGGTTTTGGTCCACCCTGTGCAAAGGGGTGTGCCGTCCGAATCAAAAGGCAACCTTCCTCAACCATAACGACGCGTGATGGCCCGGGCAGGGGTTGGAGAAGTTGCAGTTGATCGGCTGGATTTGGCGAGGCGGCTCAAGGGAGCGGCCCTAGAACCATTTGGTGCCCGTTTCACTGCGAAAGGCGAAACATTCATGATTAATTATTGGAGGGATTGGTCCCTAACGAGTTTGATGCTGATTGGGTTGATGGGGGTCAGCCTGTCACTGGCGTCGGTCGCTGTTGCGCAGGATGCTGGGGAGGAATCGGATTCCACTACCCCGGTGGCGGCCGACGCCGGTGATGAAACACCGGCAGCGATGCCAGACGAGGCAGCGACGCCAGACGAGGCGGAGGGAGAGGCCCCCGCCGAAGAAGCGGAGGCGGGACTCGGCAACATCGCCGACGTCGACCAGAGCACGTCGACGTACTACACGATCAACACGCTGGTGATGTTCATCTGTGCCGTGTTGGTCATCTTCATGCAGGCGGGCTTCGCGATGGTCGAAGTCGGGCTGAATGCCGCCAAGAACACGGTGAACATCCTCGCCAAGAACGTGATGGACTTGAGCGTTGGCGTGTTGCTGTTCCTGTTTATCGGCTTCGGCTTGATGTACCCGAGTGACTGGATCGCGGAGGGTTGGCTGGGTCAGCCTTCGGCGATGATCGAACGGGACGCGCAAACCGATGCCGAGGGGAACTTCATCACCGCCCCGGGCGGTGACTACAGTACTTCGGCCGACTTCCTCTTCCAGGTGGCCTTTGCCGCGACCGCCGCGACGATCGTCTCGGGGGCCGTCGCCGGCCGGATGAAGTTTGGTGCCTACCTGATTTACTCGGCGGTGCTTACCGGTCTGATCTACCCGATCAGTGGATCCTGGAAATGGGGAGGAGGCTTCCTCGCCGAAGCCGGCTTTGCCGACTTTGCCGGCTCGGTCGTCGTCCATGCGGTGGGGGGGTTCGCCGGCCTGGCGGGCGCGATCCTGCTGGGGCCCAGGATCGGACGCTACACCGCGGATGGAAAGAGTGTCCCGCTGCCCGGTCACAACGTGGCGTTTGCCGCCTTGGGCGTGTTTATCCTTTGGATCGGTTGGTATGGGTTTAACCCCGGCAGCCAGCTGACGTACGACGGGATCGCCAACGCGGAGATGACAACCTACATCGCGGTGACGACGACGATTTCTGCGGCCGGAGGAGCCATCGCCGCCTTGATCCTTGCTTGGGGTCTGTTTGGCAAGCCGGACCTGACGATGGCGCTCAATGGCGTCCTCGGCGGTTTGGTCGGGGTCACGGCGAACTGCGATCAGGTCTCGCAGATCAGTGCTTTGATCATCGGCTTGGTCTCAGGAGCGTTGGTCGTCCTCGGCGTGATCATGCTCGACAAGCTCAAGGTCGACGATCCCGTCGGTGCCTGGCCGGTCCACGGCCTCTGCGGCGTCTGGGGAGGGATCGCCACCGGAATCTTCGGGACGGCCCTGCCGGTCGTGGGTGATGTCGAAATGACCCGCGGCGGTTACATCTGGGTGCAGCTGTACAGCACCGCCATCATCTGCGTGTGGGCGTTCGTCACGATGTTCGCGGTCTTCGCCCTCTTGAAAGGCGTCAACGCCCTGCGGGTTTCGGCGGAAGACGAGCAAGCCGGCTTGGACATTTCCGAGCACGGCATGCACGCCTATCCCTCGGATGCCGTGGCGGGAGGTGCGATCTCCTAAGGAAAACGCCGATCCGACGGGCCGGTCGCCTTTGACCGCGCTGACGACCGCTCGGTCGCAGCGCCCCGTCGATCGGATGCGAACCTTCTCGGCTCTTGCCCGGGCCAGAAGGAGCCCCAATGGTTCGTGGCGGGTGACCGCCTCGCCCGCCGCGGACCGGGGTTTTATTCGCAGCTTTCCCGCAACTTTTTCTGCTCCGGTTGCCGGAAGCCCCGGTGGGTGACTACGATCACGACTTGTCAGTCAGCCCTCCGATCTCTCCTTCGCCTAGTCAACGGCCCGCCGTGAAACTGATTATCGCGATCATCCAGCCCAACAAGCTGGAAGCCGTCAAAGAGGCGCTCACCGAAGTCGATGTCTACCGACTGACGGTGATCGATTGCCAAGGCTTTGGACGGCAGAAGGGCCAGACGGGTGTCTATCGCGGCCACGAGTTCTCGGTCAATCTGCTCCGCAAAGTCCAGCTGCAGATCGCCGTCAATGAGGAGTTCGTCGAGCCGACCGTCAACGCCATCCTGCAAGCAGGCCGGAGCGGCGAGAAAGGGGAAATCGGCGACGGCAAGGTCTTCGTCCTCCCGATGGATGATTGCATCCGCATCCGCACCGGCGAACGGGGCGCCGAGGCGATCTGAACGCTCCCCTTCGCGTTCTCCAACCGGCGGGTGCTCCCCCGCCGACCCAGCGCTAGCTGGGATCGAGCGCTTGGCTGCCGAGCCCACGACCGCGGGGGATGTACTGGCACATCAAAATGCCCAGCCCGTACAGCAGGCACAAGGGGACAGCCAAGGCGACCATGCTGGTGATGTCCGCCGGCGTCAGGATCATCGAAAGGACGCAAATCACCAGTACCGCGATCCGCCAGCTGTCGATGTACGCCTTCGTTTCAAAGATCCCGATCCGCTGCAGGAACAGCATCACCAACGGCAGCTGGAAGGCGATCCCGAAGCCCAGCGGCAGCAACAACACAAAGTTCATGTAGTAACTGAGCCGCGGCTGGAACGAGACATCCATCCCCGCGTTGAAATCGAGCAGGAAGTTCAAGACGTAGTGGAGTACCAGGAAGAAGGCCAGACAGACGCCCGAGACAAACAGGGTGACACTGAACGGCAGGTAGACGTAGACGTACTTCCGCTCGTGGGAGTAGAGCCCTGCCCCGACGAACGTCCAAATGTGATAGAAGATCATCGGGCTGGCCAAGACCGCGCCGACCAGCAGCCCCGCTTTGATCCAGATCATGAACCCTTCTTCGGTCTTGTGCGAGTTCAAGCCGGCCTTCGAGGGACGCAGCTGGAACTGCCGCCGGAAACTCCCCAGATCGGGGATCAACTCCTGCATCTGTTCGGCATTGAGGTCCTCAAACAAGACCGGCGATTCGGGCCCGCCGGCCCCCGGCGATCTCGCCTCGCCGCCATCGCCGGGGCGTTCCTCGCCGGCGGGTTGTCCCGCGTCCGCGGCTGTTTTCTCGCCCGCCGCTTGTTTCTCGCCCGCCGCTTGTTTCTCGCCCGCCGCTTGTTTCTCGCCCGCAGGCTGCTCCGAGCCCGCGGGCTGTTTCGCGTCCGCGGACGGCGGCGTGGCCTGGGTGGTCGCCTTCTTCGTTTCCGCCGCCTCGAGCGCCACCGCCCCGGCGGTGGCGGCGCTTTCCAGGGCCGGCGGAGGGGCTGTCCCGGCGGGCGTCTCGGCAGCCGAGGCCTCGCTCATCGGCACCACCAGGACCTGCTCGACGATCAACTCGTGATCGATCAGGAAGTCGCGGAGCACGCTCGTCGACGGTTTCGTCGCGTCGTAACCATAGCGTTCCAGCGTCCGCTTGGCCTCGAATTCGAGGATCGCTTCGCGGAGCGGGTCCTGCACGAATTTGACGACCTGATTGGCAAAGATCAGGCCGACGCCGAGGCCGATTCCCAGCCAAATGACCGCTTTGCCTAACGAACGGCGGAGCTCTTCGAGGTGCTCCCCGAAGGACATCGTCGAGTTTTCGAAGAGGTTGTCTTGGGGACGTTGAAAACGATCCACGGGAGCCGTCTTTTTGGGAAAGCGGAAACGGGAGGGCGGTTCGAGGAGCGGACCAGGGGCTCGATTCTCCGCAGGCCACCGGCGGGGACCGCAGCCGCGCCGCACGCCAGGCCGCCATCGGTCCGATTTCCCGACGGCGCCCCTCGGTCGTAGAATCCTACAGTTTAACAGCGACCGCCAAAACGGGCGGTACGCTTCTCAGGGTTCCGTTTGTTTTCTTTGAAGGTGGCTCGGACTTGTCGCTTTATCCACTAGAATTCGTCCCGATCTTGCAAAACTACCTCTGGGGAGGCCAACGACTGCGGGAGACGCTTGGCAAACCGGGCGACGGACAACAACCGTTGGCGGAAAGCTGGGAAGTCGTCGACCACCCCTCGCAACGCAGCATCGTGGCCCGCGGCCCGCTCGCCGGCACCTCGCTGCACGAGCTTTGGAACCGCGACCGCCAAGCGATGGGCGGCCGGCATGCGACCGGCGAGACCTTTCCGCTGCTGATGAAATACCTCGACTGCGAACGGGTCCTCTCGGTGCAGGTCCACCCCGACGATTCCTACGCCCAACGACTCTCCCCCCCCGACCTG
>CAYNVI010000252.1:0-6988 GCA_964400585.1 uncultured Pirellulaceae bacterium
CTATTGGGGGTCGAAGACCGATCGCTTCTATTCGCCGTTTTACTGCGAAGCCGACTGGCTGCCTGAAACCAACAACTTGCTGATCACCGACGGCGGCCATATCGAAACGGCCGAGGGGACGCCGCACGACAAGGTGCCGGGCGAGCGGCAATGGGCCCGCATTTTTGAAATCGCCCGGACCGAGCCGCCGACGCCGGTCTTCGAAGTCCGCTGCGACAGCGGGCTGGGCAGCCAATTCGGATGGTCGATCTACCGGGCCCAGCGGCTGCCCAACCTGATCGATCCGTTTCGCATCGTGCCGCCCTCGCCCGAGGAAACGCCGCGCATCTTCGCCCGCGAACCGCACGTGAATCAGCCGCCGGGGAGCTCACCGCCGCTGACGCCGGCGTCCGCCCCCTGAGCCTTCGCTTCGGGGGCCGCGGTTTGGGGAGGCGGTGTTTTTTGTCCCCGCGCTTTTCGAACCCGCGCTTTTCGAACCCTCGTGTTCGCGGCGGCGGATCGCCCGCCGCAACGTGTTGGCCAGGCCTCGCGTGATCGCCGCTTGCTGCGGCACCGCCCCGCGTTTGGGACGGATCACGACATCGTAGCCTCCGGGCAGCTCGCCGCGGCGGTGTCGGATCGCTTCGCGGATCAACCGCTTCCAACGATTGCGGACGACCGCATTGCCGGTCCGCCGGGGGATCGTGATCCCGAACCGGCTGAGCCTCCGCTGGTTGGGCAAGACATGGATCACGAGAGAATCATCGGCCGCAAAACCACCTTGCCGGAGCGTGGCGGTGAATTGCGCCGCGGCTCGCAGTCGGGCCGCCGCGGGGAATTTTCGGGTGCGCGCCGGGTTGCCCGCATCGTCGGCCGGCCGCCGAGATGCCTGGGCGGCTGTCGTGTGGGAAGCGTCGGCCGCCGTGCGTCGGCGATCGCCGCTCACCAGGAAAGCTCCTTCCGCGGCTCCAAGGGATGCCGTTCGCCCAGCTTGCGGATCATCTCGGCCGACTCCTCATCCCATACTTTGGGAAGCACCAGCTGCAACTCCACGATCAGGTCGCCCGCCGCGTCTTTGGCCGACTGGACGCCTTGCCCTTTCAGCCGCAATTTCTTGCCACCGCTGCTTCCCGCGGGGATCGTCAACGTGATCGTGCCCTGAGGCGTGGGGACATCGACCTTTGCTCCCAGGGCGGCTTCGGCCAGCGTCACCGGCAGGCTCAACAGCAGGTTCGAGCCGCTCCGGCGGAAGTAAGGGTGGGGGGAGACCTGCAGGTTCAGGATCAGGTCGCCGGCGGGACCGCCGTTGGGCGACGGCTCACCCTTTTCGCGGAGCCGGATTTTGGAGCCGGTGTCGACGCCCGGGGGGATCGAAACGCTGAGCTTTTCCGGGCCCGAACGACGATGCACGTAGAACTCGGTCTTGCCGCCCAGCACGGCGGTCTGCAACGGGATCGTCAATTCGTGCCGGACATTGGCTCCTCGCGTCGGGGGACGTTGGCGTCGGCCGCCAAAGGGGTCGCCTCCGCCGCCCGCAAAGGGAGAACCCCCGCGGCCTCGTCCTTGTTGCCCCATCAATTGCTCGAAGAAGTCGCTGAAACCGCCGCCGCCGCCCCCACCGAAAATCTGCTCCAGGTCGACCCCTTCGAAGGTCTGGCCACCGCCGGCCGCCCCCGGCTGGTAACCGCCCGCCCGCATCTTCTCGAAATCGGCCCCGTAACGGTTATAAGCTTCCCGCTTTTCCGGATCGCTCAACACGTCATAGGCTTCCTGAACCCGTTTGAACTTTTCCTGCGCCTCCCGATTGTCCGGATTCATGTCCGGATGGTACTTCCGCGCCAGTTTGCGGTAGGCCTTCTGGAGATCGGTCTTCGAGGCGTCCCGTCCGACACCCAAGACTTGATAAAGGTCTTCTGCCATCAGCTCATTTCGATTCAAAGGCAAGTCATCGCACCAGGGCATTAGCGCCTGGCACCGAGCCACTCGAGGAGGCGGCCACTCAAGGAGGCGGCCACTCGGGAACGCGGCCGCTCGAGGAGGCGGATCACCGCAGGTTGCGGCGACGAGGCGTCCCCTCCCCACCGCCGGTCCTGCCACATTGGCAGCCCGTTCTCCTGTGGGATTCATCCCTCGCACACAAGCAAAAAGTGAACCAGTCGGCGGGCGCGAGCTAATCTAGGGATAGATCCTGGAAGAATCAACGTGCCCCTGCCTGCGAGGTCCCCGGATGGCTGTCTCGTCGCTCCTCCCGCCCGCTGCTGTCTCCGCTTCACCCGCGCCCGTCCGGGATAGGGGAGGGAGCTGCCAGACGTATGTTTTCTTGGCGCTAGCGGTGATCGTCTCCGGAGTCGGCGGGGCACTCCCGGCCACCGCGGGCGGCGGCAGCTTCACGCTGGGCGCCGCGGACGAGACAACCGGAGCGCTGGTCCCGGCCCGCTTGCAGGTCCTCCGCGGCGACGGGCGGGAGCAACTCGTCCGCCGCGCCGTCCCCTCCGGCGTCGGCGTGGTCCTCAATCAAGAACAGGAGCTGTCGTTGCCCGAGGGGGCTTACCAGTTTCGCCTGACCCGAGGCCCCGAGTACCGGTTGCTGACGGGCGAGTTCTCGATGGAGCGGAGTTCGCTCGACAGCACCGACGTGGCGTTGCCGCGGATGGTCGAGATGCGTCGTGAGGATTGGTGGTCGGGGGATGTCGCAGCCGTCGCCCCCGCCCGTTACGCGGGACTGTTGATGGCGAGCGAAGACCTGCATTTTCTCGGCCGCCTCGCCGGTGCCGACGACACCCCCGTCCGTCTCAATCTACGCGACCCGCTGCTGAAGGAGGCCGACGACCCGCAGGCGATCTGGCAGCCGACGACGATTCGGGACGATCTGCAGGTCACCGACAGCGGGCTGCTGCTGCTGGGCGTCCCCGCTCCGCCGGACGAGTCCGACGTCGACGCGGAACTTCCCGCAGGCCAAGCCGCCGCTGGCGAACCGGCAGCCCGCTTCACAGGGGCGGTCTCCAGCGACACGATTCGGCTGGCCCGGCAAGCCGACGCGACCGCGATCGTGATCGAGAATCCCTTTGCCTGGGACCTGCCGATCTGGTTGGCGAGCGAGCAGCTCGACGGTTTTTTCTTGATGGGGGATTGGCTGCGGCTCGACCGTCCGGTGACGACCGTCGGCAAGGGGCGCCAGCCCGACCGGGTCGGCTTCACCGGTCCCCACGGACCGGGGCGTTGGGCCGAGACGATCTATCGGGAATTGCTCGAGGCCGGGTTCCAGATCGCGCCGCTGGGAGGCAGCGGTTCCGACCTCCGCGACCATCCGCTCGGCTACTGCCGGACCTACGTGATTCCCGATCGGGGCACCGACCAGCCGCTGACGCATTATTCGCCGCAGTCCGATCCGCCGCCGCCGCCCTCGCAGGAAGCTTGGTGGCAGGGCGCACTCGCCGGCCGCTCGGTGGTGACCAACGGGCCCTTGTTGCGTCCCACCCTGGCAGGCCACTATCCGGGACACCACTTCACCGCCCACAGCGGCGAGACGCTGGAATTGCAGATGGAGCTAAAACTTTCGGTGCGCGATCCGGTCGACTACCTGGAAGTGCTCCATAACGGCGAAGTCATCTACAGCGTCCGGCTCGCGGAATTCGCCCGCGAGGGAGGCCGCATCCCGCCGTTTCGATTTGACGCCAGCGGTTGGGTGCAAGTCCGCGTGGTCACCGGCTATGAAGCGCATTGGCGGGCTGCCGTCTCCGCCCCCTGGTACCTCGAATTCGACGGCCAGCGTCGGATTTCGGCGAAGGCGGTCCGCTTCTTCCGCGACTGGTTGGCCGACCGTGAAGCGATGCTTGCCAACCGCCCCGCCGAGGAGATTCGCCAACACGCTCCTTATGTGCTCGCCGCACGCCGCTTCTGGGAGGCGCGTGCCGCCGAGGCCAACGCCCCTTAGAGATCGGTACCGACAACGCCGATTTCATTCGACAACCATCGGCAGACTCTCGGAGTGGCTGTTGAACTCGGGAGCGTACATGCACTGCAGGGTGGCGATGCCACTTTCGTAACGGCCCCGCAATTGGACCCGACTGACCGTCTCCAGGACATACGTTCCCTTCGGCAGGTAGTCGATGAAAAAGTGGCTGGCCGTATCCTGCGTCGATTCGTAGAAGGCGAGCCCGTCGGCGTAGCGATAACCGGACAGGACATTGACCGGTTCGGTCCCGCTGCCGCGTTCATTCTTCAGGTGAACGTATTCCATCGCCCGATCGGTCCGCACGATCAGCTGAGTGATCAGCTCGTCACCGACCTCCAGGGGCCCTTCCACCGGGAACCGCTGCGGGCCTTCCGAGGTGTTGCGGCGAACGAAGTGGGCCTTTTCGACTTCCAGCGGCGTCCCTTGATGCGGAGTCACCTCGCCGACGTCCTGGAAGTACTGCCAGTGGAGGCCTCCCCAGGCGATCCCCGGCGTCGTTTTGCGGACGGTCACTTCGCCCATTGCCGGATCGATCTCCTCGGCGCTAAACCGTTTTCGGAACATCCCGGTGCCGGCTTCGATCGTCTCCGGTTCGATTACCCGGCCACCCAGCTCCACCTCGACGGGGACGGACGAGGCGAGGAGATCGTCACCACGGAGGAGCAACGCGTAGACCGCGTCGGCGGTCGCCTTGGTCGATTTCCAAGCCTGCGTTTGCTTTTGCTTCAGCAGCCAAACCTTGCACTGCTCGACCGTCTGCCGGTCGCCGCTGACTTCATCGAAGGCTTCGATCATCAAAGCTTGCGTTTCGATGTCGGCCCGGTACCACCACCAGGCTTGTTCGCTGTCGCGCCAGAACCGCCCCAGTTCGTCGTCGCGGACGGAACGTTCCCGCAGCGAGGCCATCACCGCGCCGGCAGCCTCGTTGTGGCCCAGCCGATCCAACGCCAAGGCGAGATGTCCTTGAGACATCCGGCTGTCGAGTTCCAGCCAGTGCTGCTGGGCCTGTTCCACCCAGTAGTCGAAGGCGGTTTGGTGTGCCGCAGAGATCGGCTGCTGTTGCAGGAAGAAGGAACGTCCATAGAGATACAACGCGATCGTCGGGGAAAGGTGGTCCTGCTCACGATCCTGGGGCGCAACCTTCTCGTATTGCTCCGCCATCCAGCGATCGAGGTAGGGGAGCGTCTGGAGGGCGGCCGCGGGATCGACGTCGACGCCCAAGTGCTGCAGCCGCCCAAAGCCGGTGGCGATGTAGAGCGTGATAAAGTCGTTGGCCGGTCCCCCGGGGAACCAGGGCCAGGCGCCGTCGTCGCGTTGTTGCTGCGAGAGCTGCTCCAGGGCGTTGGCGAGTTCCTGATTCAGTCGGTTTTCATCGAATAGGATGCCCAGCTGCCGGCGGTTCTGCGATTCCTTCGCCGCTTGGCGGACCCAGGGGCTTTCCTGCAGCATCACCGATCGGAGCTCCTCGTTTTGCTCCAGCGGGCTGGTCAACGGGTCGCGCGGGGCGGGGAGTTCGCGCCATTGCCGGAAGATCTCCGCGATCTTCGGATCGGAGCTAACAATCTTCCGCGCCAACGCATTGGCATACAGACGATTGAAGACCTGTTCGCTGCAGCGATGCGGGTATTCCATCAGGTAGGGGAGCGCCTGGACCGCGTACCACGCCGGGTTGGAGGTCATCTCGAGCGTCAGGGCATGCTGTTCGATCGAGGGCTGATCGGCCGCACGGAGGAGCCGTTGGAAGTCGAACGATTTGGTCTGCGGGCCCTGGATCGGCAACCCGATCGATTCGGTGATCAGGATTTTCCGTGAGAGGACGGGCAGGTATCCTTCTTCGCCATCGGACAGCTGGCGCGTCGCGCCCACGGCCTTGTAGACCAGCAGGTCCAGATCCTCCTGATCTGCAGGAATCGAGACCGACCAGGAAAACACCTGCGAGGTGCCGGCGGCCAGGTCGAAGGTCTGGTCGACCTGCTGCGAAGGGATCAGATCGGGGACCGTTTCGCGGGTCCGGCCATCCTCAAGGCTCAGCCGGACCGTCCCCTGTTGCCGCGTCGGCGACTGGTTGCTGACTTTCACGGTCATCTCCAGCTGGTCGCCGCTGCGCACGAACCGGGGAGGGTTCGGTTCGACCATCAAGTCCTTGGCGGTGACCGCCGTGTCGGTCAGGCTGCCGCTCCGCAGATTGCGGTCGTGGGCGAATCCCAGGAAGCGCCATTCGGTCAGGGTATCGGGAAGGGTGAATTCCATCCGCACGGTGCCTGCTTCATCGGCTTGCAGGTGCGGGAAGAAGAAAGCGGTCTCGGCCAGATTCGTGCGCGCCGCGACATCACCAAGCTCGGGCGACGTGTCGGCTTGCTCTCCTGCGGCCTCCGCGGCACCATTCCGCGCCGCCGGAGCAGCCTTGGCTTGACTTGCCATCGGCATCGCCGCTTCGGCCATCATCCCTTCGGCCATCATCGCGTCGGCCATTTGCAGGCGCCCTCTGCCTCCGATGCCCCCACCGAATCCAAACACCGCGGGACCGGTGAACGAGGAAACGATCCGTTCGGGGAAATGTCGATAGGTGACCAATTCGGCTTGGAACCCGAAGCCACGAGGCGAGACGACGTGCAGCGTGTCCGGTCGATTCAGGAAACGCATCTGGAGAGACGAATGATCGCGGCGGAAGACGTTGAAGCGGTCGATCCAGTCGTGCCGCAGGTAGGCGTCGAGCGAGGCATCGTAAAGCGAGGCGACCATTTCGGCGGCGGCCCGGGAGGCATCGGGTCCCCGGATGATCGCCGTCCAGGTCGCCTCCGCCCCCGGCTTCAGTTTGGACGTGAATCGCTCCCAGCGGAGATTCAGTTGCTTGTTCGTCCAAGGAACTTCGATCTGCCGCGAAACGAGGTAGGCGCGATTCTCCCGGACCATCGAAACCCGTAGCGTGAAGCCTCCTCGCAGGCTCTCGTCGACCGGGAAGCGAACGAGTTGCTGGCTGCGTCCCGCCTCGGTCCAGAATTGCCGGAGCGGCTTGCCGCGATGGACGATCTCGATCAACGCGCGAGCTTGCTC
>CAYNVI010000253.1:0-6970 GCA_964400585.1 uncultured Pirellulaceae bacterium
CCAACGGGCGGCCCATGGTCCATTGCCAGAGACGGTTGGCCGCCGAACGCCAGACCAGGGGGTTGTCGTCCTCGGTCAGGTACTTGGCCAAGGCGGCGCGCGCCGCCCCTTCCTGCCCCTCGGCGGTTTCGAACACGCGGCGATCGGCCTCGTCCCAAAGGGCCGGGGCCCCCGGTTCCATCCGCTTGCCGGGAGAGCGGAGATCGCCCCGGTGCAAGAGGTGGATCGGCCGCGGTTTGCCCTCGGTCGGCTGGAAATTCCCGCCGCCCGCAAAGCGGGTCGCCGCCGCGTAGACCCGTTCGCCTTCCGGAAGGGCTTTCAGCTGTTTTTGCAAGTCGGCGAGCGAGCGTCCGAGCGTTTGCAGGCGGGCGACCGTCTCCGGCGTACGGACCTCCGCTTCGATGGCGGCCCGTCGGTCCCGTAAGGCCTCGTAAGTTTCGAGCGCCGCGGGGTCGTCGAGTTCGACATGGTAGATCCCGTCGGTCAGGTTTTGAACGCCCCAGCGGCGGCTCGCTTCGATGCTGTCGAAGGCTTGGACCGGCTTGCTTAAGGCCACGTTCTGATCGCTGTCGGAGGCGATCGCTTCGAGTTCCCCGAGGGCCAAGATGAAATCGTCCTGCCGTTCGCTCAGCTGGGTCGCGGTCAGACGCAGGTAACGGACGGCAGGACCGGCGACCGCGATCTCGATCGGTTGCGAGCGGGGATTGGGTTGGTCGCTGCCGGTCGCGTCGTGCAGCACCCGCACCGAATCATCCTGAAACGTCGGGTCGCGGCTCGCTTCGAGCCGATACCGCCGCGGAAACCCAAAGCCGGCACCGATGTCCGCATACTGATCGAAGGCGGGACGGATCCGCACCTGGTCCAGCCGGTAGGCTTCCTCCAGGTCGATCTGCACCCATTTCGTCACCTCGGGGGTCGCGCTGATTTGGCTGTGGTACCCATAGGCAGGGTGGAGCGTCGTGCCATGTTGCGCTTGCAGCGCCTCCAACTGGCGATCGATGTCGCCCGTCCGTTCAGCCAGTTCCTCGGCGACCCGGTCGCGGTGCGCTTGGCGTTCTTGTTGCCGGGCGGCGATCTGCGTTTCCAGTTGTTTTCGTCGCTCGGCCTGTTCTGCGGATAAGCCGCGATAGACACGCGGCGCCCGATCGACCGCGGCAAACACGGCGTGCAATCGGTAGTAGTCTTCCATCCGGATCGGATCGAATTTGTGATGGTGGCACTGGGCGCATTGCACCGTCGTACTCAGGAAGACATTGAAGACCGCGGAGAGCATTTCATCACGGTCGAGGTGCTTGGCGATGCGGCCGTCGAGCTTCGCTTCACCGACTTCCCAGTGGCCGATGAAATCCCAAGGTCCGGCGGCGAGAAAGCCCAGGCCGCGAATCCCGTCGGGGTCGCCGGGGAACAGGATATCCCCTGCCACCTGCTCCTGCACGAAGCGGCCATACGGTTTGTCATCGTTGAAGGCGGCGATCACATAGTCGCGATAGGGCCAGGCCTGGTTGCGTGGCTTGTCTTTGTCGTAACCGTGGGTTTCGGCGTACCGTGCCAGGTCCAGCCAATGCTGCCCGAACTTTTCGCCAAAGGCAGGGCTCGCCAGTAAGCGATCGACCTCCGCCGCCCAGGCTGTCGGCGGGGAAGCTTGCCAAGCTTGCAGGAAACGATCGATCTGCACCGGCGTGGGAGGGAGACCGGTCAGGTCGTAAGCGAGTCGCCGAAGGAGCGTCCGCGGCGGAGCTTGCTCGACCGGCTCCAGCCCTGCGTCCGCCAAACGCTGGTCAACGAACGCATCGACCGGATGAGCCGCTGCTGCGGTCGGCGGCAGGGACGGCGCAAGCGGCTGCAGGGACCACCACTGACGGTCGGCCAGCTCACGCGGCTGCAAGGTTCGGTCCGCTGGCCAGGAAGCGCCCGCGTCGATCCAGCGGCGGAAGGCTTCGATCTCCGCGGGCTCCAGCGGCGGGCCTTGTTGCGGCATCGCCGGGGGATCCCCGTCTCGGGGTGTCACCAGTTCCAACAGGTAGCTCGCTTCGGCCTCGCCCGGGATCACCGCCCCGCTGGCCTCCAAATCTGCCGCCGTGGCCAGCGAGACATCGCCGTCACGCTGCGTCGGGCCATGGCAGCGAACGCAATGACGTTCGAGCAGCGGCGCGATCTCGCTCGCGAAGTCGACTTCGGCGAGCGCCGCTGGGGCCGGCAGGACCAGGAAGATCCCCCAGATCAGCGGTCTCAAAGCCAGCAGGGGCGTCCGACGTGACATGGTGGGGGCAAGCTGTGGGAGGAGTAGCAAGAGGGCACGGTAAGGTCTCCCGATTGTAGACGTTGCCGGCCTCCCGTTCCAAACCCGCTACGATTCCGACGGATCGAGGAACCGTCCCTCCACGCACGCCATCAGCTGCTGGAGATGCGGCTCGGCCACCTGGTAATAGACGCGGCGTCCCTCGCGTTGGCTGGTAAAGAAGCCGCAACGCTGCATCAGACGAAGATGCTCGGAGGCAACGTTGTCGGGAACTTGGCAGTCTTCGGCGAGTTCCCCGACGGTGTAACGACCGTGCAGCAGCAACTGCACGATCCGCAGCCGTACCGGGTGGGCGAGCGTTTTCAGGCATTCCGCAGCCGCCGAAAAGGCTTCGACACTGCCGGTCGGCTTAGGGCTGGGGGCGTCGGGACGCGAGGGGGTGGCCATGCGGGGCTCCTCGTATTGGGTTTTATATATCGTAACCTAACGAGGTGTTTCTGGGAATGTCGCCGCCTGACGGCCCCCTGCTGGCGACGAATCGACCCGGGCGTGCTGCCACGGCGAAAGCGTGTAGGATGGGGCCCGCGTCGTCATCCACCCCATTTCCGCCAACCTGGTGAGAAGGTGCCCCCCATGCTGCTCCCTTCGCTGCTCGCTTCGTTTGCTCCCCCCTGTTTCCTCGGGCCGGCGGGTCGCCGTCGCGTCCGCGGAGGGCTGATCGGCCTGGTTTGCCTGGGACTTTTGGCAGGCTGGGCGGCGGGGCTGCAAGCCGCTCGGCCGAATGTCGTGCTGGTCCTCTGCGACGACATCCGCTGGGACGCGCTTTCCTGTGCGGGGCATCCTCACGTGAAGACGCCTCACATCGATCAGTTGGCAGAGGAGGGGCTCTACTTCGAGAACATGTTCTGCACGACCAGCCTCTGCTCGCCCAGTCGCGCTTCGATCCTCAGCGGGCTGTACGCGCACGCCCACGGCGTGACCAATAATTTCACCGATTATCCGGAGACGCTGAACAGCTTTCCCCGCCAGTTGCAGCAGGCAGGTTATCAGACCGGCTACATCGGCAAGTGGCACATGGGGGAGAAGAGTGACGAGCCGCGTCCCGGTTTTGACCATTTCGTCACCCACCGCGGCCAAGGCAAGTACTTCGACACCGAGTTCAACTTCAACGGCGAAAGACGGCAGGTCGTGCCCGGTTACTACACCACGGTGGTGACCGACATGGCGATCGAGTGGTTGGAAAAGCAGGAACGCGGCGACGAGCCCTTCATGTTGATGCTGGGACACAAAGCGCCGCACAGCTTTTACTTGCCGGAACCGAAGTACGAAGACGCCTTCGCGGGGGTCGAGGTGAACTACCCGCATTCGTCTTTCCGGCTGGAAGACAAACCCGACTGGATCAAGGCGCGATTGAACACCTGGCATGGGATCTACGGCCCGCTCTTCGATTGGCGGAAGGATTTCCCCAACGATGATGCTGCCGGCGTGCTCGATTTTTCCCGGATGGTGCGGGCTTACTGGGGCACGATCCTGTCGGTGGACGACAGCGTGGGCCGGTTGACCGCCGCCCTCCAGGCGATGGGACAGCTCGACAATACCGTCTTTGTCTTCATGGGCGATAACGGCTTACTGGAAGGCGAACATGGGATGGTCGACAAGCGGACGGCCCACGAGCCGAGCATTCGCGTGCCGATGATCATCCGCTATCCGGGACTGACGCCCGAGGGTCCGCGGCGGGTAGCCGACCAGGTGTTGACGGTCGACGTCGCCCCCACCTTGCTGGATGTTTGCGAGGCCCCACCGCTGGCAGGGATCCATGGTCGTTCCCTGCGGCCGCTGGTCACCGGGGAAAGCGACGATTGGCGGAAAGGTTGGTTGTATTACTACAACTATGAAAAGCAGTTCCCCTACACGCCGAATGTGCGTGCGGTGCGGACCGATCGCTGGAAGTACATCCGCTATCCGCACGGCGATGGAAGTCCCGACCGGCACCTGGCGGAGTTGTACGATTTGCAAAACGATCCGGGGGAACGGGATAACCTGGCGGAGGATCCGGCCTACCAGGATCGGATCTCGCAGTTGTCGGACTTGCTGGATCAGTTGAAAGACGAAGTCGGGTTAGCGGACGATCCGATGCCGCTGGACGAAGGCATCGGTACCGAATTGCCTGACGCCTCGATCCGCTAAGGCGATACCGCTTCCATGGAAGATTTGTGGCCGATCATCGCCAGCGTGCTGGGGGTTGCCCTGGTGATGGTCGCCGGTGCGCTCTGTCGCAAGCTGCACTGGTTGACGGCCCAGGCCGACCGTTCTTTGGCCAGCCTGACGGCGAATGTGTTATTGCCCGCGCTCTTCTTCGACCGGGTCCTGACCAGTCCCCGGCTGGACTCGCTTGCCGATTCTTGGCTCCCTCCCTTGATCGGGTTCCTGGTGACCGCGATCGGGTTCGGGGTGGCCGCGCTGTTCGCCTACGGGTTCGGTCCTGCGATCGGCCTGGTCACGCCGGAGCAGCGGCGTCCGTTTGTCCTCTGCGTCGGGATCTGCAACTACGGCTACGTGCCGCTGCCGTTGGCCATGCAGTTCTTTCCCGAGGCGGAGGTCACCTTGATCATCCACAACGTGGGCGTCGATTTGGCGTTGTGGAGCCTGGGGGTGATGATCATCTCGGGACGGTTGCAAGGCCAGTGGCGACGGGCGTTGCTCAGCCCTCCCCTGATCGCGGTGGTCCTGGCGCTGGTGCTGAAGCAATTGGGGGCCGCCGAGTGGTTTCCCATCCCGTTGGCTCATGCTGCCGAATCGCTCGGACGTTGTTCGATCCCGATGGGCTTGTTGCTCAGCGGGGCGATCATCGTCGATTTTTTCAAGCAGATCAAATGGCACGAAGGAAAAAGGGTCACGGGTTTGGCCATCGTCCTTCGGTTGTTGCTGCTGCCGCTTGGCATGTTGGCCTTCGCGCGGTATGCCGAATTAGCAACCGACATGCAGCAGGTGCTGTTGTTGCAAGCGGCGATGCCGGCCGCGACCTTTCCGATCGTCCTGGTGCGGCTGTATGATCAGGACATCAACACCGCGCTGAAAGTGGTGCTGGGAACGTCGGTGGTCAGTCTGCTGACGATTCCCTTGTGGTTGTGGGCAGGAGGCACCTGGTTGGGTGTCTGAACCTCCCCCTCGCGGCGCGGCCGGAGAGGCACGCGGAAGGCTTTCACACCACGTTTTCTGAACGATTCTTATAAGGAACTTGCCGATGCCTGTCGATCCGCAATCGCCGGTGGAGGTCGCCAAAGTGCCGACCGACATCGAAGCCGCTTCCTTGATCACCGTCCTGCAGGAGGCCGGGATCAAGGCGACGGCGACGGGCAGTTACACGTCGGGCTTTCGTGCCGAGGCGCCCGGCTGGGTCGCGGTGGTGGTCCGCGAAGAAGATCGGCAGCGCGCCGAGAAGATCCTGCAGCAGATCGATCGGCAACCGGTCGATTGGTCGCAGGTTGATGTCGGCAAGCCGGAATAGCGGAATCGCGCTCGCGCGATTGGGTCACGGCACGAGTCGGTCACGGCACGAGTCGGTCGCCGGCGAGCGGATCCGCGGCCAGGTTTCGCGCCTGCTCGCTGGCGATCCGGATGGTTTGCGCGTGGAGCGCGGCGATCAGGTCGACATCTTCGGCATAGCCGCCGGCCATCGCGATGGCGACGGGCAGTCGGTGCCGTCGGCAGTGCTGCAACACCATCCGGTCGCGTTGGGCCAGCCCTTCCTGGGTGACTTTCAGGCGGCCTAAGCGGTCGGCTTCGAAAGGATCGACGCCCGCCAAGTAGATCGCCAGGTCGAAGGGGCCGGCAGCCGCCAACCGCTCCAGACCAGCGGCTAGGGCCGTCAAGTAGGCTGCATCCCCGCTGCCGTCCTCCAGGTCGATATCGAGATCACTGGGGCGTTTCCGCAAAGGAAAGTTTTTCACGCCATGGATCGAAAACGTCCAGGCGGTGGAGTCCCCCGCCAGGATGGAGGCGGTGCCGTTGCCTTGATGGACGTCGCAATCGATCACGCAGCCGCGGCGGATACGGCCTTGCTGTTGCAGGACGCGAATCGCCACCGCGGCGTCGTTGAAGACACAGTACCCTTCGCCGGCGTCGGCAAACGCGTGATGCGTACCGCCGGCCAGGTTGACGGCGATCCCTTCTTGGACCGCGGCGGTGGCGGCGGCGATCGTGGCTCCGGTGCTCCGCCGCGAGCGTTCCACCATCGGGAGCGACCAAGGAAAGCCGATCCGGCGGATTTCGCTGCGGGTCAGCTCGCCCCGCTGCACGCGGGCGACGTAAGCGGGCGTGTGCGCCAGGCAGAGTTGTGCGTCGGTGGCCGCGGGGGGGACCAGCAGCGGGTCTTGCCGGTGGAAATCATCGGCGGCGATCCGCCGCCGCAGCTTGCGGTACTTGGACATCGGAAAGCGATGCCCGTCGGGCAACGGCAATTCGAAATGATCGGTGTAAAACAGCCGCATCGGATCGGGTCAGTCGCTCTCAAGTTTGCGAAGGTCTTCCAACCAAATGCGAATGTCGTTGTCGTATTCGCTGGCCATGTCGCCGCGGATCAGCTGCCGTTGAAACGCGACCGCTCCTTGATCGACGTGTTCGGCCGCTTCGGCGTTGGGAAACCGCTGGTTCGGATCGGGGGCGATCAACCCCTGCAGGAAGCTCATCAACAAGTCGTTCCGCGTCACTTCGTCGGGAAGCAAACTGGCC
>CAYNVI010000254.1:0-6969 GCA_964400585.1 uncultured Pirellulaceae bacterium
GGGGTCGAGCAACTCTTTCGCCACGGGGGGATCGATCGCCAGAACGTCGTCCCGCTGGTGCATGGCGCGATGTTTACCCGCGGCGGCAAGGCGATGTCCGGGACCGCCCTGTTCATCGGCGGCAGCGATGTCGCGGCCGGCGAGGCGGTGATGCAAGCGGTGCAGGAGACCTTCTTTGGCCCGGTCCGCGTTTCGGTGATGCTCGATTCGAACGGCTGCAATACGACGGCGGCTGCGGCCGTCCTGTCGGCCGAACGGCACCTTCAGGCGAGCGAGGCGACGGTTCTGGTGATGGGGGGGACAGGGGCCGTCGGTTTGCGGGTTTGCCGGTTGTTGGCCAGTCGCGGGGCGCACGTCCGGCTGGGATCGCGATCGAGCGAACGGGCCGGGGCGGCGGTCGGCGAATTGCGGAGCCGTCTGCCCGACGCTTCGATCGAAGCCCACGTCACGGCGGACGCCGCTTCGATGCAGGAATCGCTACAAGGATGCCAGGCGGCGATCGCCTGTGGTTCGGCAGGGGTCCGCCTGCTCGATGCCGACGCGTTGAAGGGGGCCGAGCAATTGCGTTTGCTGATCGACCTCAACGCCGTCCCGCCGATGGGGATCGAAGGGGTCGAAGCCAGCGATAAGGCGCGCGAGCAGGATGGACGCATTCTCTACGGAGCCCTCGGCATAGGAGGCCTGAAGATGCGGATCCATCGCACCGCCGTGCAGCGGTTGTTTCACACCCACGATTTGGTGCTGGACGTCGAGCAGATCTACGCGTTGGGGGCGGAGCTTGAAGCGGAGCGGTGAGCTTGGAGCGAACCCCGATGCGGTGCGACGCGTACGAACTTTAGGGAATGTACCGAGAAGGCCGCCGAGCGGTACGTTTTGTTCCCTCGCCCGCTTGCGGGAGAGGGTTTCGGGTGAGGGCCCACCCGTTTTCGGAAAAAGCTTAGATGAAGATCCGGAAAAAATATTTTTGGCGGCGGGAATGCAGCGGGCTGGCGCGCTGGAGGGGCAAGCAAACGACGATTTACCAGGGTTTTTCCGGATCGGAAGCCTCGGGCGGCTGGCCCCATGCCGGCCGGGGGCCGACTTGTCCGCACGACCAGCGTGATCCTTTTCAAACTCGCTAAAGAGTTCGGGCCGTTTGGCTCGAAACTAAGCATCGGACAGAGGACCTTCTGACCGGATGGCGGCCCCTCGGGGAGGCCATCGGTGGCGGTCAGCCCCTTTGTCGCGTTGGGGGGATTCTGGGACGTTTGCGTCGTTTCCTATCGAGGAAGCGCGTAAAGCGGTGCGGCTGGTCGATCCACACGATGGATGGGCTGGGTCGAAAGCCGTGTTCTGTCTCCCTCGCGTTCGCCTGTCCCAGGCGACGACCACTGAGCTTAAGGCCTTCGGGTCGCATTTGTCGCAAGCGGTACGTTCGCCGTGACGATTGTTGCAAATGCGGTGCGAAGATTTACGTGATCAAAACCGCGAGGATCCCGATCCGGAGAGCGTTGCACCACGCAACCGGCAGGCCCAGACCCAGACAGCATCTTCCGCTTTCGTCAGGCATTCACCCCACTGGGTGCCACAGCCGATCAACCGCGGCTGGACGATGTCCGGGCGATGTCACCAACGGGCCAATAGACAGGCGGATACCGACGCACCGCCGGTCGAGGGAACAATAAACGAGGCGTTATGGAGAACCTAACATGAAGGTCTTCACGACTGGACAGGTCGCCAAGATCTGTAAAGTCGCTCCGCGAACCGTTTCAAAATGGTTCGATTCGGGGCGATTGAAAGGCTACCGCATCCCTGGATCACAGGATCGCCGCATTCCGCGCGAGTACTTGATCAAGTTCTTGAAAGAGCATGGGATGCCGCTTGGCGACTTGGAAGATGAGGCGATGGCGAAGTGCCTGATCGTCGCACAAGACCAGGTCTTGATCGAAAATCTGAAGCGTGAATTGCCTCCCGAAAAGGCGTTCAAGGTTTCCGTGGCGGCCAGCGGCTTTGAAGCTGGTATCCAAGCGGAAAGCTTCAGTCCAGACTGCATCATCGTCGATTTCTCGATCGGGAAAGTCGAATCGGTGCAAATCTGTCAGAACTTGCGAAAGAATGTGGACTTCACCGATGTGATCCTCATCGCGTTGCTCCCCGATGACGGGCAACCGATGAGTTTCGACCGATCGGCGATCAATGAAACGTTCAAGAAGCCGTTTGATGCCCACTTGTTGGCCGAACGGTTGCGAACGCTGATCGGGGCTCGTAAAGAGCTGGTTTAGTCCGACCGCGAATCAAACAGGCCCTATCCTGTCTGCCTCGTCGTTAAGCGTTGCATGCTCCCGCGTGCAACGCTTTTTTTCGTTTCCTGCCGGGGCCCTGGCCGGATGCTAGGCCGGCATGCCTGTGGGGCGTCCGCGGGGAGCGCAGGCGCGTCTCGACTTCAGGAGTAAAAGCGATGCCGAGTGCTCATTTTGACGATCAAGGGAACGCCCGCATGGTGGACGTCGGCGAGAAGGCGGTGACGGCCCGCGCCGCCACCGCCGTGGCCACGGTGCGGATGCAACCCGCGACGCTACAGCAGATCCGAGAGGGGGCACACCGCAAGGGAGATGTCCTGGGGGTGGCGCGGCTGGCCGCGATCATGGCGACCAAACGGACCGAGTCGTTGATTCCCCTTTGCCATGCGATCCCGATCGAAGCGGTCGACGTCGCATTTGATGACGCCGAACAAGACGCTTTGGTCTGCCGCGTACGCGTCCGGACCACCGGGAAAACCGGGGTCGAAATGGAAGCGTTGACCGGCGCCTCCGTCGCTGCCCTGACCATCTACGACATGTGTAAGGGCGTCGATCGCGCGATGGAGATCCGCTCGGTGATGCTGCTCTCGAAAGTGGGGGGCCAGTCGGGCGACTTCCTGCGGGCCCAAACGTAGCCGCGATCGCGGAGCGACGCTGCCGCTGCGGACCGCTGCGAACAAGGGGGGCGACCTCCCCCACTGCCGGATCGACGAAGAGGCTTTTGCCAGGCGAAGTCGTTCCTCGCACTGGATTGCCGCGGTGGAACATCCGATAGAACATGCGTGGCACTTGGGGCATGGCGGTCGCTGTTTGTTCCTCGCGCCTCGCGGTTTGCTTGCACCTCCCGACACGCTACTCTGCCGAATCACTTATGCGAAAACGCCGTGCTTCCTTGGCTGCGATTGTTGCCCGACGTGCTGCCCTGGGGATCCTCCTGGTTGGCCCCCTCTGGCTGCCGCCGGGAATCTTACCCGCGTCGGAACTGCCGCCCGTGCTTCGCGTCGCGGAGCAGAGTCCCGAGTTGGCGGACGTCGCACCTCAAGCGACCAGTGCCGAGCCTGCGACGGAGCGAGGTGCCGCTGACCGGCAGGCTGCCGGGGAGCCGGCCCCATCGTCCGCTACCGAGGCGTGGCGAGCCCACGCAGCCAAGACGCGACTGGCGAGCGGAGCAACCGGATGGATCGCTCGGGAAGCGATCGGCCAGCAGGTCCCGTTGACCGATCCGGTCGTGAAGCCGGTTTCCCCGGAGGACGCTGCGGCCGAAACCGCCAATCCGGCCGGGCCGAGCGGAACGACCGAGGCAAGCGAGCCGAGCGGAACGACCGAGCCGAGCGGTAAGACCGAGCCGAGCGGAACGACCGCCGAGCGGCGAACCGCGGACGAGGTGACAAGCGGGACGTCTGCCGCTCCCCGCTCCGCAGCGGCCGCCGAGATCGCCTTGACGGCTCCGGCCGCGGAGGAGGTGCGCGGCGAGGAGGTCGTCCCCGAGGGAACGCTTTCGCTGGAAGCGCTTTCTCCGGTCCCGTTGATGGAGTTGGACGCGCCGGCGAGCTCCACCGAGGTGACGGAACGGTCGCCCGCCGCGGCGGCGGTTCCCTTGCCGGCGGAACACGCAGCCGCCGAGCGGGAAGCTGAAGCCGAGATGTCGGGATCGGCCGAGCCCCCGGCTGCGGCGGCTGCGACCGACGCGTCGCGGTGGAGCCGCGCAGCGAAGGCGTTGCCTATCCGGCGACCGGCGATCACCCCTGACAAGCCGACCGCTTCGGCGTTGGACGTTGCCGCCGAAGCGGGGGCGCCGGCGAAACGCTCAGCGGCGAGCGAGCGTCCGGAGGCAGATTCCGAAGAAGCCGCGACGCCCACGCCCGGAGCCGCCAAACCGCGACGTGAAGTGCGCATCGCTCCTTTGGAAGCGACGACCGCAGCGGAGGAAACTGCGCGGGCACCGACCGACTCGCCACGCACGTCGAACGACTCGCCAGCCGTTGGCGAGCGTGATCGGGTCGCCCCCGTGATCTCGGCAGCGGTCGCGCGGCTGAAACGCCCGATCGAACAATGCCTGGAACGCTCCTACCGGCGCCCCGAGAACGCGGCCGGGCGGAGTGCTTGGGGGATGCTGCATGCGATCATGGTCTACGGTGTGGACACGCCGGTGGTGTCGGGACGGCGGCGGTTCAACGCGATCTCCTGGTTGGCGGGGAACAATGTCTGCCGAGGGCAGCGTCTGCTGACCGTCGACCGTGAGGGGATCGCCCCGCGGCAGGGAGTCGGACTGCAAGGGCATCAAGGCCAGTTGTTGGCGGTGCTCGGGTTGGTCGGCGTTCCGCAGGATTACCCGCTCTACGCGGAAGGTCGCAAGTTCACCGTCGCCGATCTGATCGCCCACGAGCAGCGGGAATGCCGCAGCGGCGAGGAGCTGACGTTTACCCTGATCGGCTTGGCGCATTACCTCGATACGGATTCCCAGTGGCAGAGCAAAGACGGCGAAACCTGGGATTTCCAGCGGCTGCTGCGGGAGGAACTGGCGCAGCCGGTGGTCGGAGCGGCCTGCGGCGGGACGCATCGCTTGATGGGTCTGAGCCATGCTTTGCGAATCCGCCAAGAGGAGGGTTTGCCGCTGAGCGGGCAGTGGGCAAGGACCGAAACTTTTATGGAGGACTTCACCGAGTACGCCTGGAAGCTGCAAAACCGGGACGGCTCGATGAGCACCGAATGGTTTGAAGGACGGGGGGACAGCCGCGATCTCGACCGGAAAATCCAGACCACGGGCCACATCGTCGAATGGATGTTGTGCCATACGCCGGACGAGCAGTTGCAGGACGAGCGGATGGTGCGGGCGGTCCGGTTCCTGGCCTCGGCGATGGCCCGGCACCGCAGCAGCGAAAAAGCGATCGGCCCGAAAGGCCACGCCCTCCGGTCGCTGGCGCTCTATTACCAGCGGGTCTTCCAGGAACCGAGTCCCTGGGATCCGCAGGCGGGGCAAACGCAGCAAGCCCGGCGTGGACCCGCTTACCGGTAATTGCTCGATCGCCCCGTGCTCGCTAAGCTTGGGGCCAGCGACGTCGGTTTCTGATGGCCTGGATGGAGGGGCTTGCCGGTTCGCTTGCGGCCGCCGCCCCGCGTTCTCGGCTCGTCACTGAGGGATTCTTTCGCGTCCGATGGCAACCCAACGCTATACAAAGCAAAACGCCGCCATCGTCCGGATGAGCGTCGAAATGGCGACCATGCTGGAAGCGGACGCCATCCTGATCCTGCTCGATGGGGCGACCGACTGGAAGAAGGTCCGCAATACGACGGCCGAAGCCCGCGTCCCGGTGATCGTCGCACTCGATTCCCTCCAGGACCTGGAAGGGGCTGCCGAAGCGGGACTGAAGCCGCTGCCGCTCAATAAGGAAAAGGCACCGCTGCTGGAACGGCTTCAGCACGCCTTGCTCGAAGCCGCCGCCGACGAGTACATGCGTCCCAACGGCAGTGTGATCGCCGCCTACAGTGGGTTCCAGCAGGGCCGCCTCGATTCGCTCAGCCACATGCAGTTGGACGAACGGATGCGGCGGTTGACCGTCCGCGACCTGCAGCGGCTGGAAAGCAGCGTTCCCTTAAAGACGCTGAAAGCGGTCGTCGACTTGGCGGTGCAGGTCGGACGCGAGGGACGCGAAGGGAAGCCGGTCGGTTCGCTGTTCGTCGTCGGCGATACCCGCCGCGTGCTGGAACACACCAAAGAAAGCGGCGCCGACCCCTACCGCGGCTACAACAAGAAGCATCGGAACCTGATGGACCCGAAGGTGGTCGAAGATGCCAAAGAGATCGCCCAACTCGATGGCGCGTTCGTGATCAGTGCGGACGGCCATATCGAACGCAGCCGGCAGATGTTGGAGGTCTCGCACGAAGACCTGACGATGTCCAAAGGGCTGGGGGCACGGCATTGGGCCGGGGCCGCCATCAGTCGCAAGACCAAGGCGATCGCGGTGGTCGTCAGCCAGTCGACCGGAACCGTGCGGCTGTATCAAAACGGCGATCTGGTGATGCGGATCGAACCGATGGACAAAGCGGTCAAGTGGCAGGAATTCAACTACGATCCTCCTTCGACCAAGAACGATTAGCCCACGGCCTCGCACCGCCAGGGCTCACCGCTGGCGGAGCACCACCGGAGCGTCGCCGGAGAACGTCTCCAGGACCTGCTGCTCTCCGTCGGGCCAGCGCACCGTGAGCCTCTGGAAGGATTCGCCTTCCGGGATCGCCCAGGTCAGCTGGTAGGTCTCCTGGGATAGGTAGCTGCCGCCCCCGACCACCATGCGGGCATACGCCCCTTGGTCAGTCTCGAGCACCGCGTACGAGCCGATCGCGTCACGATTGCTGCGGGTGCCGACCAGCTCGACTTGCAACGCGTCGCCCTGGGCAAGGCTTTCGTTGGCGAGCACGGCTGCCGGTTGGTTCATGTGGCTGAAGACCAAGTCGAGGTCGCCGTCCTGGTCGAGGTCGCCTTTGACGACGCCGCGCCCCCGCCATGCCTTCGCGAAGTAATCTTCCCGATGCTCGTCGCTCGACTGCCGCACGAGGCGGCCGGCGGGCACGGCCGGCATCCCGCGGGTGCTGTTGAGCAACAGCAGCGGTTCTTGAGCGATGCTGGCGCGCTCCGGAAACCGCATCACATGCCCGTTGGTGACGACCACGTCCTCGTCGCCGTCGAGATCGA